>DASQID010000348.1:0-23521 GCA_035631775.1 Acidobacteriota bacterium | reverse complement strand
GAGTAATCGTTATGCATCCGACCCACGCCGAGCGCGAGCGAGTCCTCCGACTGTGGAATTACGGCGAGGTGGGTGTGGTTGGTCATGAGGTCGAATCCGACTAAAGTTAGGCAGTGGAGGGAAAAGTACTTGGCGAGCAAGCGGAGATAAACGAGGCGGTCATTGTTGGAGTAGAAAACGCTCTGGCGGTTGTTCCCGCGCTGTGTGACATGGTGCACCCAACCCGGAAGGACGAGGCGAACAAGGCGTGTCATCACCCATAATGTTTCGCGAACCGCCCGGATATTTCACGAAATTGGGAAAAGAGTAGCCTGGCACCGATCTTGGGCACCGATCTTGGAAAAGAGTAGCCTGGCACCGATTTTCCAAGGCGCGAAGACCCGAAGGAACTCCAAATTCCTTTGGTCGCGGCTATGCTGGGTCTCCACCGAGGATTTCGAAGCGGACTGCAACGGAGCCGAAATAGATCTCATCTCCGGAGTGAAGCTGCTCGCCGCGGCCGCGGCCCGAGGGCACGTCGATCGGTTCTCCGCCCGAGAAGAGCCTCGTACCCCGTGCACTGCGGTCATCGAAGATGCGGAATTCGCCCGTCTCCGGGTAATACCTGATGTGCGCGTGCCTCCGTGAGACGCTCGTCTGGGCTTCCCCGAAATAGAAATCATTGCGGCGGGTGGGCCTCTGGTCTTTTTCGCGCACCTCTTTGATCCGGCCTATGTTGAAGATATCCCGAGCGATCTCGACTTCCCTTACCGGTCCGTCACCCTCGAGCAGCACCAGGCGCGCCCTCGGCCGTGCTCGCGGCGGCGCGGGCTCGGCGAGTGGCAGTTCCGGGGAGGCAGCTGCAGCAGATCCTCCTTCAATTGAGGCGTTCAATTCGTATTCGCGCTGTGAAGAGGTAAGTGCCGGATTCTCTTCATTGCGGATATCGATGGCGAGGTCGGCAGGCATCGAGCAGCCCTTGGCTTGCAGGCGGCGCCGCGCGGCTGCCTTGAGTCCCTCTCCGGCCGCCAGAGCTCCCGCGAGCAAGCCACGGCGAGCGGGATCGGCGGAAATCAGGCGGACAACAATCCTGTTGTGAACCAGCCCGCGCCGGCCGTCACCGAGCGGCTGCACCAATTCCTCAATCTCGTCCAGGATTGCGTTTCGGATCTCGAGCGGCTCCGGTTGGCCGGGCTGCAGCGGGTTCACCAGTTTCTTCCACATGTTCACTCGATTCCTCCTCGACAGAGCGCAGATCGCGGGCAGCGTCCGCGATGCGAATCGCAAAGGGGGCGGCCGCGCGGCCGCCGTAGCGAGCACTCTCGATCACGATGGCGAATGCGACGCGCTGCGCGGGGGCTGCATTATAAGGCGCGAAGCCTACGAACCAGGCGTGAGCCGGCGCTCCGGTCAGTTCGGCCGTACCCGTTTTCCCCGCTATCGCAATGGCGGCCGATGCAGCCTCCCGGCCCGTCCCGGATACCACCACGGCACGCATGGTCTTCTCCAGTTCTCCGGCAAGATCAGGCGGCAGCACCGCGGCCGAGCCTTCTGAGTCGGGCTCGGAAGGCGCAAGGCGGAAACGTGCCCGTACCAGCTGTCCGTGGTTCGCGAGGGCGGCCGCCACTCTCGCCATACGGTAAGGTGTGACGAGAACTTCCCCCTGGCCGAAGGAAGCCTGCGGCAGATAGTCATTCAAGCGCTTCACCGTGTTGGGTCGCGCCGTCTCTATGTTAAAAAGCAGTGCTGCGGATTGAAGGGCCTGAGCGCCAATGTCGTGTGCACCCAATTGAGCAAAATATGCATTGCAGGAGTGGATCAGCGCCTGCCGCATATCCAGAGTCCCATGGGGCACTTTGTCTTGAATGTCGTCGCGGATGAGCCGGCCGCGCACGGTGTTGCCGACTCTGCCGTCCGGTAGGCGCACGCACGTATACTGCCTGGCCGCAAGAGCCGGGTCGCGGCGGAGGGCGGCAATGGCGGTGACGAGCTTGAAGGACGATCCGGGTGGATACTCCCCGAACAGCGCCAGGTCGATAGGAGTGGCAGGTGAGTCCTGGACGCCGGTCTCCCGCTCGTCACGCGGCAGAGGCAGGCTTACCGCCGCGAGTAGATCGCCCGAGGCCGGATTGAGCACGACCACGGCTCCCCGCTTCCAGCCGTGCGAACGCATGTGTTCCTGGAACATACGAGTGATCCGCAGCTGAAAGCGTGCGTCCACGGTCAGACGGATGTTGCGAGGGGCATCCACAAGCTTTCGCACGTCATCGTCTGCAGGATCCATTTGCGCGCGCATCAGAGGAACGAGTTGGGCGTAATCATAACGGTAGACGCGGACTTTCTGGCCTGTCCGTGGGACTTCGACCGTTTCCAGAGTCTCCCGGTCGTCGAAGCCCTGTAACAAGGTCCGGGAAACCCGCTCCTCGAAACTTGCGTTTGATGCGGTCCAACGCGAACGTGTGCGCACATCGCCCACCAAATGGAACGTGGCGGAGCCAAATGGGTAATGCCTCCTTTCCTCACGCGAACAGGCCTTAGCAATATCAATTCCCACGGCGGCATACTCGTCGCGGTGTTTCTCCAGCTCCTCCCAGTTGCTGGTAGCCACGGGCAGCCCCGTGCGATCATAGATCGAACCGCGCGGTATCTGCCTGGCTACGGCGAGCAGGCGAGGATTGTAGGCCATGGCGAAGGATCCGTCTTCCTGCTTGACGAGGGTTCCTGCGGCCACAATTTCGTCGGCCTTCACGAGTTGAACGGACCCGGCCTTGACCAGCAACAGGACCGCAAACGTCGCCAGGGCCCAGGAGTGAAGCATTACCGGCTTGCGAAACGCCGCATTTGATGCTTTGGGTGCCGCTCCTGCAGAGGTGGCCAGGAGAATTCCAAGGGCTAGAAAATCAAGGATCAAGGCGGAGCTGCCATAGCTCAGAAACGGAGTCACCACACCTGAAAGCGGCAAAATACCCGTGATACCTCCGGCAATGAGTGCACCCTGAATCGCGAGTGCCAGGGTCAGACCGAGGCAGAGGAAAACCCCATAGCTGGTGGCAGCGCGGCACGCGATGCGTAGACTTCTCCAGAATAAGACTCCATAGGTCCCAACGACCAGCAGCAAACCCAGGAATCCGCACTCCTCAGCCAAAACGGACAGAATCAGGTCCGTATGACCGGCAGGGATTATTTCCGGAAGACCGCGCCCGACACCGGTTCCGGCAAATGCACCCGTGGCCATGGCCCAAAGCGAATGGACGAGTTGATCTCCATGCGAGAGGCCGTTGCCCCAGGGCGCGAGCCACATTCCAACCCGTGTTACCACTACGGGAGGGTATCCGATTCGATATGCCAGCCATCCCACGCCCGTAAGCACGCCGGCCGCCGCCAGCACGAGGCCGATGCGGGCGCGCGCCACCGCGTACAGTGCCAGGAAAAGGCCGGCCAGCACCAGAGCGGGTCCGATATCCCTCTGCAGAAAGAAGAATGCAATAGAGAGTATCACAGCCACCATGACAGGGAGCGCGTAATCCAGACGCGGCAGGTTGATCCGGAGGCGGACGCGCTTCTCCTTCAGCTCGCGCAGGAATTCCCAGCGCCGCGCGAAATAAGACGCCAGGAAGAGAACCAGAAGGAAGCGGATCACCTCGACGGGCTGGAAAAAGAACAGTCGGACTTTGACCCCGCTCTCGCCGGGACCGGTGCCGAAAATGAGCAGAGCCGCCGACAGCGTAAGGCTGAGGCCGAAGGGGATTTCACCCCTGTTTTCGATGAAGCGGATTCCCTCGGCGGCACGATCGAGCAGACGGGCGCTGCGGCTCTGTCCTCCGAGCAGGCCCTGGCCGCGGAGTTCCAAGAGTCGAGAGAGGCACGTGGCACTGGTCAGCACAACACACCCGGCCAGGACGCCCCACGCGAACTCGGCAAACACGGGCAGATCCCGGACGGGATCGCGCAAGCTGATCATGAGGATCATGCCGACGCCGGCGAGCAGGCATGCCGAGGGAAGAACGAGCTGGTCACCGCGAAATCCGATGACGATCCAGGAAACATGCGCCAGGAGAAAGCCGGCGTAAAAAATCAGCACCCATTTCAGCAGCTGGCTGCGCAGATCCTCGGGCGATCGGACAGCGAAGGATGGTTTAATGCGTCCGGCGAACTCCTCGTAGGTAAAAAGGCGCACAGTTGCGGACCCTGTGCGCTCGAAGCGTTCGTTATACAGCTCCGCGACGTGTGCCCGATTTACGTCCGCCCGGGTGATGTGGATGCGCGCGAGCGCCCCGACATTGGCCGGCTGTCCGCGCCGGAGCAAGTCGACGATTCTGTCTGCGATGAAACGCCGCTGTTTCGGATCGTCGTAGCTCTCAAGACGGCGCGCAATTTCGGTTGCGGGCGTCAGCCGCACCAGGAGGAGCATCCGGCCGTTCGCGAGATCCCGCTCGGCAGCATCGAGGGCGCGGCTCCTGGAGAGATAGACCTGCCGGAAACCGTAACCGAGCAACAGCGCGACCAGAATCAACAGCAGGCTTTCCAGACTGCGGCCGGCGGGTTTGAGCGATGGGACGGCTGCCGCACTTGCGGATACTCGAGTGATTCTCATGGCTTCACCGGCTGAGGCTGATTCATGTGGTCCTGGATTCGCTTTATGCCGGTCCGGCATCGGTCGATGTTTTGAAGCGATTTGCCGTACAGTGGAGCCTTTGAAAACCAATCGATGGCTTTCTGCTCGAAGCCGATAGCCTGCTGTAACCGCTGAGTCGCCACATCCGGCAGCGAACGCTCTATGCGCAATGCTTCGTAGTAGAGGGCATCGGCACGCAGGCGATAGCAATCCGCCAACAGGGACACCCATCGGCCTTCGGCCACGAAATCGAAACTTCGTTCGCGCGCGGCGTTGAGGGCACGTTCGCCTTTTTCGGGATCCTTGTGATTGTACAACTCCAGCATGGCAAGGCCGAGCCACGGATCCGGAGATTTGGGCAGGAGGCGCGCAGCTTCGCCAAATTTCTGGGCTGCTTCGGGGATGGGCCCGGAGGTCTTCTCCGATTGGGCCTGGAACCGTTTGAGGTGACCGTCGCACAGGAGCAGGCGGCCCCTGATGGAGTCGCTGAGATCGTTCTGCAGTGCCTCCTCGAAGTAGGTGCGAGCCTGCAGCCAGTCGGCTGCACGCAGCGGTGTGGTCCGAAAGCGTGTAACGATCGCGTCTCCCTGCGTGACGAACCCGGCGTTCATGAGGCGGAAGATGGCCCCGCTGGGAAACCAAACCAGCCGCATATCCTTGAGCGCAGCGAGCCGGCTGCGCGCTTCCGGAGCACTGACTCGCTCCGCCGCGAGGTCGGCTTCGAGAGCATTTGCTGCCACCCAGGCCTGCCGCTCCCGCACGCACAGCCACACTACCGTGAGCACGGCAACCAGGGCGATTGAGGCTCTGCGCAGAAATACGGAGGCGGAGGGCGGCTCGGGGCGGGCGCGCGGGACAGGGCGAGCCGCAGGCGTCGCAAGGACCGGCGAACTGCGGGTTGTTGCCGTGGCGGGCGACGGACGCGAATCCGACCGGACGGTTTCGCCCTGGTAGCCCGCGACCTTCGGCATCTCGGGATAGCTCTTCAGCTCGAGACACAACTCCCGCGCGCTCTGGTAGCGCCGGTCGGGATCGGGATTGAGCAGCTTGAACAGAATGGCATGCAGCGCGGCAGGACAGCCGGGCACGTCGAGGTCCGGCATGGCGGGGTGATGCCGGATCTGGTCCTCCATCTCCTCAATGCTCTTGCCGGCGCCGAAGGGCACGCGCCCGGTAACCATCTCGTAGAGAGTCACACCGAGCGCCCAGCGGTCGGAAAGGGGATTCATCTCCCGGCGGTCGAGCAGCTCGGGCGAGGCGTAGGCGGGACTCCAGGCGGGCGTACGGGTACCGCCCGGTTTGGACTGGGTCAGGGCCTTGGCGGTTCCGAAGTCGAGCACCTTCACTGCAAACGCCCCTCCGATGTCGCCCGCCAGCCGGATGTTTTTGGGTTTGATGTCGCCGTGTACGGCAGAATGCAGCTGCCGCCCGTTGACGGTCGCAGTGAAGCTGTGCAGGTTGTCGAGCATCTCGGCAACCTCCAAGGCTATCCGGACCGAGGTATCCGGAGGTATTCGGCCTAATTCCGCCAAAATGTGCGAAATATCCTTCCCGTCAATGAACTCCATGGCGATGTAGAAGCACCCGTCGCTCTCGCCATGTCCATGAACCCTGACCACGCGCTGGTCCTGCGCGCAGAGGCTCTCCTGTAGGATCGCACCGAAACGCGCTGCCTCGACAATGTCCTCGTTTCCAGGAAACAGGCCGATGGTCTTGAGGGCAAGAATCTGGCTGGACTCGCTGTCGCGGGCAAGCCAAACCTTCGACATCCTCGTTTCGGCGAGCAGAGTCTCGATGACATAGTTACCGAGACGCGCGCCAATGCTGGTCCCCATCTACTTCTTCCGCTCCCCAGATTTCGGACGGGCGCGCCCCGGCTGGCCCTGCTCCACGAATACATTCTGCTTCCGCACTTCGGCCTCTACCCCGGGTGTTGTCTCCCAGCTCAGGTTGCGAAAGTTGTTTGCGAAAACATTGTCGAGCAGAACCGGCCTCGCGCGCGCGACCACTTCGACACCGGAACGCGGCGCTTCCGGATCATTGCCGTTGCCTGTGATCAGGTTCGAAATCAGCCTAGGCATGGCGTCATCCTGGATCAAAATTCCGGCTCCATAGTTATTGTGAACTCTGCTGGCCCGGATGCTGGGCCGCGACGACCCTCGGATGAGGATGCCGGCCGAAGTTGCGCCCTCAATGTCCAGATCCTCGAGATCAACTTGCGAATCCGCAACCAGGACGCCGATGGACAGTCCGTTGCGCTCAGCGCCGGCGATGCGAAAGCCTGTGATCAACCCGGAATGCGTGTTCTCAATTACTACGGCCGCGCCGGATTGGCTGGCGTCCGGCTTCGGTTGGATGACCGCCTGCCCGGGCGGCCTGCTCACGAGGTGCACGCCTTCCTTCATGACCACGTGCTCGCGGTAGACCCCGGGCAGCACCTCGATCGTGTCCCCGGGGCGCGCCACTGCCAGCGCCTCCTCGAGGGTGGCAAACGTCCCGCCCGCGTCTTGAGCTACGGTCATTATCTGTCGCGGAGGCAGGGACTCGCTGGAGTGATAGTAGCGCAGGTAGCCAGTGGTGACCAAGACGCCCAGCGCCATGCCCGCAAGCACACCGGCGGCAATGCGGCCGGGGAAGCGGCTGCCGGTCTTCTGTTCCAGCGCGGCAGCGAAGGAAGGTCCCTCGATGTAAACCACCGAGACGTTGTCCTTGCCCCCCGCATCGTTCGCGTGACGGATCAGCTCCTTGGCTGCGCTTCCGGGATTTCCGGCATTCGAGGCAACAATACGCAGGATTTCAGACGAGGATACCTGGTCCGTCAACCCGTCGGAGCAAAGCAGCAGCGCGCAATCGCCTTCGAGGCTGATCCGGTGCATTTCGACGAAATCGGAGTCATCAGGCCGGCGTTCCCCGGAACCGACATCCCTGAATATCTCGTTGCGCCTCGGGTGGTTCATCGCTTCGATCTCGGAGATTTCCCCGGCATCTTCGCGCGCGCCGACAGGGGAGTGATCGGAGGTGATCTTCTCGATCACACCGTGCCGGATCTTGTACAGGCGTGTGTCGCCGACGTGTCCGACGATCGCTTCTCCGTCCGACAGCATCGCCACCGTCAAGACGCAGGCCATTCCCGAAAGCGCGGGGTTGCGCTGCGCCTGCTCGAAAATGCGCCTGTCCGCCAGGGCGATGCCCTCTCGGATGCGATCCTCGATGCTGCCCGCGGCACGTTCCAGGCGGGCGAGAATCTCTCCCTCCGCGATGGCAGCTGCCCGCTCGCCTCCGGCAGCACCTCCGACCCCGTCTATCACCAGGTAGATGCCGCGGCGATCGTCGGCATAGACGCGATCCTCGTTGTTTTCACGGACATGGCCGGGATCGCTTGCGACACCAGAAAGGAAGTTAGGCATAGCCAAACAACCCTCGCCTCGAAGGCGAGGGGTTTCCACAATTCCTCATCGGGACACTAACACGATCAGGATCACGAACCCTCTCGTAGACGCCGAGAGCCGTGCGCAATAAGCCCATAAGCAACTGCGGGAATCGCACGCAATCCATGGCAGTTTTGATGCAAACCGAGACATGCCTCGCCCGCGCACACCTCCGCCGTCCATAGATACGACTGCCGGTCGCCCGAAGTTCGGAGAATCGCAAAGGAAGATACAAACCGTGACCGTCGCACCCATGGTGGTCAGCTGCGAATGGGCTCGAAATCGAGTTCGAGCTTGCCTGCCAGCACGATGCGGGATGGTGCCGGCAAGGGAGCCCAGATATCCCTGTCCACTTCAGTGCCGTTCTCGACGACTTTACTCGGGGGGACAGCCACTCCGTTTACGGTGGTGCCGAATCTGCTGAGGTCCTTGATCTCGAAAGCCTCCGAAGAAGACTTCCGTCGGATAATGGCATGCTCGCGTGATACATCCGGGATTTCGGTCCTGAGTTCGAGGTCGATCCAGCGACCCAGACCTCCACGTCCGATGTGCACCTCGCTACGCGTCATGAGGTAGGACCTATGTCCCAATTCGTCGGTGAATCTGATCTGTGCAAAGGCCGCCTCGCTCTTGTGCGGCTGGGGGATCGGCTCCGTAACTTCCTGTCCCGTGCCCCCTTTGCTGCCGTAGCGTGTGGCCCGAACCGTTTCTCCGCCCTCAAGATTGTCCGCCCGCGGCGGTTCCGGGAAATCAGAGAAGATGATAAATTCCCCTTGCGGGCAGCTGTCGTCGCGATTCGGATAGAAATCGACTTGCCAGTACTCCTTGACGCGGCGGTAGGTATTCACTTTACGCAAGCCACAGCGGGCGAGCAGGGAGTCGACCGGCCGGTTAATCCGCGCCAGAGTGCGGTCGAGTTCCTCCTCTACATCGACTCTCAACTCGTGGAGGATCGAATACAGGCGTTCCCAGTCGTCGGGATGCAGATAGATTCGGAAAACCGACGGAACGAGAATCGAGCGTAGGAGCGGCTCCGCACCCGCCGTCATCTCTGCAGCGACGGCATTGGTGATTCGACTGCCGGTCACGCGAGGTTTTATGACTGGTTCGGCTTTCATCGATGTCCCCTCCAAGCCTGACAGGCTCGGAATCATGCTTTACAGACCCAACATCAATCACTTTTATCGCCGCGAAACCCGGGAAGCAAGCTAATTTCTGGGACTGGGGCGCCCAACTCGGGGGCGCAACAACCCTCGCCTTCCAGGCGAGGGGTTTGAGCTGTGACGCCTGAAGGCGACTGGTGATCGGTCTACTTGTCGACTGCGTCGACTTCGCTACCCTGTGCCTCGCCTGAAGGGGAGTGGTCTCCACCATCCTTCATGGGGATACTAGATTCCAGCGCGGGCGCATGCCTCTGGCATTCATTCATTGCCCGCGCGGATGCCGTGCTTACGCATGAGGGCCTGGAAATTGGGACGGGCTATGCCAACTTCCTGTGCCGCTCGGGTGACGTTCCAATTGTTGCGCTCGAGGCTGGCGAGGGCAAATTCCCGCTCCAGCTGCGCTATGGCCTGTTCACGGAGGACTTTTTTGGCCTTCAAGAACTCCTCGTTTGACCGAGGCACTGCTATTTCCCCGATGATTCCCTGAGGTTGAAGTGATTGGGGAAGGTGTCGAGGCTCCAAGGTGTCACCGTCACAAGAAATCACAGCCCGTTCTATCGCAGCCTCAAGCTCGCGGACATTGCCTGGCCAATCGTACTGCTGGATAACACGGAGGGCCTCATCGGAGAGGCTGGCGACACTCTTGCCGCTGTTCTTCCGAACTTTGAGCAGCAGGTGATGTGCCAGCAGAGGAATGTCCTCCCTTCTATCGCGCAGGGGAGGCAGGCAAATTGGAAAAACATGAAGACGGTAGTAAAGATCCTCCCGGAACGTACCTTCCGTCACCATCCGGCTGAGATCACGATTGGTAGCGAAGATCAGGCGGACATCCACGCGTCTAGGTTCCGTACTTCCGACAGGAAGTAGATCCCGCTCCTGGATAAAGCGAAGGAGTTTGCCCTGAACTTCCAGATCCACATTGCAGATTTCATCCAGAAAGACGGTTCCATGATCGGCACTCTCGAAAATGCCCCGTTTGTTGGCAACCGCCCCGGTGAATGATCCCCGCATGTGACCGAAGAGCTCGCTCTCGAGCAGATTGACCGATAGTGCGCCGCAGTCTACCGCAAAAAACCTCTGCTGTTTCCTCGGACTGAGATCGTGAATGGCCCGGGCCACCAATTCCTTGCCCGTGCCGCTCTCGCCCACGATCAGAACCGTACTCGAAGTCGGGGCCACCTTGCGAATAAGGCCGAAAACCTCCTTCATCTTCGGGCTTCGGCCGATTATGGTGGCGAAGCCTTCCGGGGCTTCTCCCGCAGCCAAAGATCTCATCTCGAGAATACGCTTCCGCTTCTCCCAGGCATTTCTCATGACGGCGAGCATTTCGTCCGGGGTGAAGGGTTTTGGGAGATAGTCGAACGCCCCGAGCTTCATGGTTTCAACTACCGACGCGATCGTGGCATAGCCGGTGATAACCACCGGCACCACATCCGGGAAGAGCTCGTGCAATGACTGAAGCAGCTCCATCCCGCCCATCTGAGCCATCTTCAGGTCGGTGAAGACCAGATCGAAGGTTTCCTCTTCAAGGAGGGAAAGTGCGCTCTTTCCCGAGAGGACGCTCTTCACCTGGCATCCGTCGCGGATCAGTATTTTTTCGCAGGACTTGCAGACAGAGAGATCGTCGTCTACAACCAGAATCCTGGGCTTGTCACCTTCAGTCATCGGCATCATCGACCTGTGCAGGTATGCGCAAGGATATGGTGGTACCCCGACCTGGTGTGCTGTCAATCGAAATCGCCCCTTTGTGCCGTTCCATGATTCCGTAGGCAATGGCGAGCCCCAGTCCGGTGCCGGTCCTCTTGGTCGTGAAAAACGGCTCGAAGATTTTGCTTTTCACCTCATCGGGTATGCCCGGTCCATTGTCCTGGACGCTTATTTGAACCTGGTTTGTTTGAGGATCGGAACGCGTGGAGGCGCGAATCTTGCCGCCATTGGGCATCGCCTCGGCGGCATTGAGCACAATGTTCAGCACGACCTGGCGCATCTGGTCCTTGTCGGCCATGACGGCCGGCAAACGGCGATCCTGATCGAGCTCGAGCTCGATATCATGAAAACTCGCCTGGTTCCGGACCAGGTTGAACACATCCTCGAGAACTACATTGAGGTCGACAGCTTGTTTCTGCGGTTTTGTCTGCCTGGCGAAGTCCAACAGACCCTTGACGATTTTCCGGCAGCGCAGGGTTTCATCGACGATAATCTGCAGATCATCCCGTCTCGCGTCGTTCGAAGGCAAGTCCTGAAGCATTAGACTGCTGTTGGTGAGGATACCTGTCAGGGGATTGTTGATCTCGTGGGCAACTCCTGCCGCCAGTTTGCCGATGGCTGCAAGCTTCTCGGTTTGTATGAGGTGGCCTTGCATGGCCTTGAGCTGCGCAGTCCTTTCCTCGACCTTGCTTTCGAGGTTTTCCGCCAACTGTCTGAGCTCCTGGGTGGCCTTGGACAGCTCGCGCACCATTCGGTTGAAGCATTCCGCCAAGTATCCGATCTCATCCTTCGATGTAACCGACACTTGCGCAGAGTAGTCCCCCTCGGCGACCCTCTTGGCTGCTTCAGCCATATCGTGAATGGGCCGGGAAATGGAGCCCGCAATGGTGATCGCCACGCCGCAGACGAGCGCCACACCGAGAAGGGCAATGCCCAGAAAGATCAGGAGAGCGCGCCAGAGACCGTCTTCAAAGGGTCGCTCGAGCGTTCCCACGTAGAGCATGCCGATGATTCCGTTCTCGATGTCGTGAATGGGTTGGTAGGCCGACATATACCAGTCATTTACGACAAATGCCCTACCTCGCCAGACTCGGCCTCTGCGGAGCACCTCCTCAGCCACCTCGGCCGAGACGCGCGTCGTGATGGCGCGGCTCCCGTCGGCGTTTCTGACATTGGTGGAGATTCGGACATCATCCTGAAAGATCGTGGCGGTACCTACCTCGCGATTACCGTACATTTCCTCTCTGAAGACGGTCTTGCGCACCTTGTCGGCAATCTCATAATTCCGATTGACCAGGATCGCACCATAGAGCACACCCAGAAAGCGGCGTCCGCCCGCGTAGAATACCGGCGCAGCGGCTTTCAAGACCATCCCGGAGGTTTCCCGGACCTTTCCCGACGGCTCTGCCTTCGGAGTCGGAGTGATTTCCATCAGAGCCTGCCGGGCCAACACGGGAGACTCGAGGGCAAGTTCTTCGGCAGTCACTATCTCGGCACCCGCTACAGGCGCCATCATCTTCATGGCAGTCCTTACAATCTGATCGTCTGCCTGGCTGTCTCCTGACTTTGCCGGATTGCGGGTTCTATAGAAAACGCAGCCCTCAGAGTCCGTCAGCGTTAATATGTCCAGACCTTCGGCCTCTCGCACACGTTCCAATTCATCGTGCAAGGCGCCGGCGTCTCTCTGATCGAGCGCGCGATAGATGACCATCCGGGTGGCGTGAATCCGGATGGCATCCTTCAGTCTGTCGGTATAGTTTTGCCAGATCTCCCCTGCACCCTTGAGGTCTGAATCAACCTGGGCCTGTGCCTGCGAGTACACTTTCTGCCGGATCACGGTAGTACCCACCGCGGCGGTGACGAGAGAGGGTATCAGAATGGCCGTCGTGAAGCGTTTTATCAACCACGCGCGGATGCTCGACTTTGGCATAACCTTGCCCCGCTCCCCCGAATCGGCAGATCAGTCGCTGCTGCCCGGCTCGCCCAGTCGCTGCTCCCGCGGACGAAGATGCAGGCACAGCCGTCCGAGCCGATGCTTGATGGAGCACCTCCGGCGGAAAAAAATGCCGCACTTCACGCAGATTTCGCCCCGCTTCGCCCTGTGATCGACAATAAGCGTAGAAAGCGCGTCCAGGAGGTCAACCGTCCGACCCAATTCCTCGGTAGAAAACTCGCCGAAAATCCTGGTCAGTCTCAACTGGGCCGCAGAATCGTAGTTCTTCAGTACCGTGCGTCCTTCGCCCGTGAGCGAAAGATGAATCGCCCTGCGGTCCCTCGCTCCTTCATTCCTGCGAAGCAGTGACAGCCCGACCAGCTTGTCCACGGCCTTGCTTGCTGCGGCATTGCTGATTTCCAGAAAGAGGGCCACGTCACCTACCGTGGTCGCACCGGAGAGGCCTACGAGCTTAAGCAGCTTGAGTTGCGATGCCGACAGCCGCGCGTCGGGTGACGATCGTCCCAGTTCTTCCTCAATCATCTGTGCCACGGAATGCTCGAACACAGTCGCACTCCCCAGAAATTCGTTGATCAAGCTAACAGAGTCCTCGAGGTTCATGGGAATGGCCTCCATCCAAAAATAGACTGCATCCAAAGCAAGCAACCTGTCATCCACAAGAGAAGAACTAAGTCCCATTCCGCCAGACCGGATGAATCCATCATGCTTTCAAGTACCGTCATCGAGCTAGGTGTGATCTCCCGGCAATGAACGCTCGGGTTAATTCACCCGAAGAAGTGCGTTATTTAACCAAATTGAATATCATATGTATTAAGTTATTTTGCCCCACTGGTTCGCAGGTAAGCTGATTTAGCGCTAACTCGCTCTTCAGTCAGCACTTACCAGTGATCGTGTATTGGACTTGCGTGCCTGAATCTTTGGCAGAGACCGTGCTTGCCTTCTTTTGTTTGTCTGGAGCCTCCCGGATCTTGTCTGTGCATGTTCGAAGGAGAGGCAGTTCGCGATGCTGATGTGGAGATTCGGGAGGCCAGATATCAGGATTCTGCATTTCCCATGCATTGCCTATCTGGGAGCCCTCAAGCCATGAACGTCCCGAGCTAAACGCCCTGCGCCAAGCCGGAGCGCGAACCATCCCTTCATGGGGAGAAGCGGAGGCAGCCGAATGAAGGTCGTACAGCAGACGGTGTTATACGAGCAAGCCATGGACCCTGCGTTTCTGGATGAGGTCTATGGCATTCCAGGGGGCGAGAAGATCAAGGACTGCATTCAGTGCGGAACGTGCAGTGGGTCGTGCCCCGTGTCCTGGGCCATGGAGGAGACTCCGAGACAGATCTTCGCCATGATTCGAGCCGGGATGCGTGACCAAGTCCTCGACAGCCTGACGATCTGGACCTGCGCTTCCTGTTACCAGTGCGCGAGCCGCTGCCCTCAGCAAATCAAGATTACCGACGTAATGTACATGCTGAAGCGGATGGCCATCCGCGAAAAACGGCAAAGAAGCAGAAAGGCCCGCGCCCTCTCCGAGTACTTCGTAGAAATCGTCAACAAATACGGCCGAAATCACGAAACCGAGCTGATGGCAAGATTCATGCTGGCTACTGATCCGCTGGGTGCAGTGCCTGCGGCCCCAATCGCTTTGAATCTCGTCATGCGCGGACGGCTTCCGCTGACAGGGCATCGTGTTCGTGACATCGGAGGCCTCCGCAAGATTGTGCGCAAGGCTCAAGAACTGGGGGGTGAATGATGCGATTCGCCTACTATCCTGGGTGCTCGTTGGACGCCACAGCACGTCCTTACGGCGAGTCGGTGAACGCCGTCGCCGCGCTGCTCGGCATGGAACTGGTGGAAATCGAGGACTGGAACTGCTGCGGAGCGACTGCATATATGGCTGTAAACGAGGTGCTCTCGTTCTGCCTGAGTGCCCGCAATCTCTCACAGGCGGCTCGAACCGGGGGAACGCTGGTTACCCCATGCAACGCCTGTTTCACGAATCTCCGCAAGACCGAGGCGTATCTGGTCGCATTCCCCGAAATGAAGAAAAAAGTGGACACGGCGCTTGCCGAAGCCAACATGCGGTACGAGGGTGGGGTCGTCACCAAGCATCTGCTGCAGGCGATGGTGGAGGATGTCGGGCTGGAGGAAATCCGGTCGCGGGTGAAGCGGCCACTCACTGGTTTGCGCGTCGCACCGTACTATGGCTGCCAGATTGTGCGTCCCTACGGTATCGAAGACGACACCGACAACCCGATGATGCTGGACAGACTCCTCGGGGTATTGGGTGCCACTCCCACCTACTATCCGATGAAGACGTTCTGTTGCGGCGGCTCTCTGATGGGAACGAAGGAGGAAGTGGCACTGCGTCTGTGCCGAAACCTCCTGCTTTGCGCGAAGCAGGACGGGGCCGACTGCATCGCCGTGGCCTGCCCGCTCTGCCAGATCAACCTGGATGCTTATCAGGCGACCATCAACGAGCATTACGGGACCGACTTCCACCTTCCAATCGTCTACTTCACACAATTGATGGGGCTTGCGTTTGGCCTGAAGTCCACGGAACTCGGACTGCAGCGCTGTATCGTGCCGGCGGCTGATGTCGTCTCCCGATTTGCAGAGGTGAACTCATGAGCATCAAGATCGGCGTCTATGTCTGTCACTGCGGCACCAACATCTCAGGCAAAGTGAATGTCGCTGAGGTTGCCGAATTTGCGCGGACGCTCCCCAATGTCGCCATTGCCCGCGACTACAAGTTCATGTGTTCGGACCCCGGTCAAATTCTCATCCAGGACGACATCAAAGCCCTAGGACTTGACCGTGTGGTGGTTGCGTCCTGCTCTCCGCTGATGCACGAACCGACTTTCCGAGGCGCATGCGAGCGTGCCGACCTCAATCGGTACCTTTTTCAGATGGCCAACATACGCGAGCACTGCTCGTGGGTAACGGTGGACCCGAATGCCGCCACCGACAAGGCCAAGGCCTTGCTCGCGGGTGCGGTGGCAAAAGCCGCGGAACTAGTGGCGCTGCCGCGCAAGACGGTGCCCGTCACAACTGCCGCCCTCGTCGTCGGCGGTGGCATCGCGGGGATTCAATCGGCGCTCGACATCGCCGACTCGGGTCGGAAGGTATATCTGGTCGAGAAGGATCCGTCGATCGGTGGACACATGGCTCGTTTCGACAAGACCTTCCCCACGCTCGACTGCGCCGCCTGCATTCTTACTCCGAAGATGGTCCAGGTGGGACAGCACCCGAACATCAAGCTCATGTCATCGAGCGAAGTCGAGGAAGTGACGGGATTCGTCGGAAACTTCAAGGTAAAGGTCAGGCACAAGGCCACATACGTGGATCACGACAAGTGCACCGGATGCGGACTGTGCTGGGAATCGTGTCCGGCGCGGATGATCCCGTCGGTCAGAGTTATCCGCAAGGGCAACCTGGTGATTGGCCGCACGAAGTAAGCAGGAAGACAGATGGCGACACTTACAAACAACAAGACCGTCACCCTTTCGGACATCCGCGACCTGCTCGGCGCGGAGGTATTGTGCGGAATCGACCTCTCGGTTCGCGTCGAGCGCGTGGGAGCCGCAGATCTCATGAGCGACGTACTGACGCTGAGCACACCGGGCATGCTGCTGCTGACCGGCCTGGTCAGCGCCCAGGTCATCCGCACCGCCGTGGTAGCTGACCTTTGCGGCGTGGTATTTGTCCGAGGGAAAAGACCAGCTGATTCGATTCTATCCCTGGCACAAGAGGCGAAGATTCCCGTGCTACGCACGCCGCTGACGATGTTCGAGGCTGCGGGAAAGGTCTATGGGGCTCTTACCGGAAACTCGGCGACAGACAACTGATCGGCTCATGAGATGGCTACGCAGTTATTCGAGACTGTCTACCATGTCAAAGGCAGCGATTTCGCCAATGCCGGGCGTGCATCCACCTCGATCAAGGATACGCTCAAACGCCTCGGCGTCCCGGCAACTGTCGTGCGGCGGGTGGCAATTGCTTCTTACGAGGCCGAGATGAACGTGGTGATGTATGCAATTCGCGGCAAGATCCTGCTGACGGTCAGTCCGTCCGACGTCACCCTCGAGATTAAGGACGAGGGACCGGGAATCGAGAACATCGATCTGGCAATGCAGGAAGGCTACTCGACGGCGACACAGGAGATGCGGGAGATGGGGTTCGGCGCGGGTATGGGTCTCCCGAACATCCGCAAGAACGCCGACGAGTTCGACATTACGTCGGAATTTGGCAGCGGGACACGGCTTTTCATTCGCGTGAAGCAAGCCGCCTGAGGGAAGTGGATGCCTGCACAATATCATCATTCGCTGCGCTTCGATCCTGAACGGTGCGACGGATGCATGTCCTGCATGCGCGCCTGCCCGACGGCAGCGGTGCGCGTGCGCCGAGGCCATGCGATCAAGCTGGACGACCGGTGCATTGACTGTGGCGAATGCATCCGGGTTTGCCCGCGCATCGCCATCCACCCTCTGACCGATCAACTGGCGGACCTTTCGAAGTTCGACTGCACAATAGCGATACCTTCTCCCACGCTGTACGCCCAGTTTGATGCTGAAACTCTCCCCGGTGTGATCACCGCGGCGCTGAAGAAATGCGGTTTTACCGATGTTGTGTGTGTGTCGGCGGCGTGCGACGTGGCCAAGGTGGCAACGGAGATTTTTCTGAACGAATACAGGGGACAGTATCCGCTGATCTCTTCCTTCTGCCCCACGGTCGTCCGTCTCATCCAGGTGAAGTATCCCGAGTTGGTCGGTCAGCTGATGCCGGTACTGGCGCCGCGCGAAATCGCCGCCAGAGAGGCGAAGGCGCAGAAGTCCGCGGAAACCGGATTGCCGCCCGAGCGGATCGGCGCGGTCTACATTACGCCGTGCCCGGGCAAGATAGTCGCAATCCTGGAGCATCCGGGGATGCACAAGTCCTACCTGGACACCGCTGTATCGATCAGTGACCTGTTCCAGACTCTCGCGGCAGCCGTGGCGCACGTCAGTGAACCACTGGAGGATCTCGACGGCCGCGAGACCGCCTCGGGAGTAGGATGGGCGTTCCTCGGGGGCCTGCCGAGGTTCCTGCCGGCGGAGAATACCCTTGCCGTGGCGGGACTGCTCAACGTGATTCGGATCCTCGACGATGTCGAGAAGGGAAGACTGCGCAAGTACGCATACATCGAGTGCCATGCCTGCGCCGAGGGCTGCGTCGGAGGCCCACTGACCGTCGAGGATCCGTATGTGGCGCGCGCAAAGACGATCAAGCTCATGCAGAAGCTCCCCTCGGGTCCGGCTGTCGACCGGCATGTGATCGAACAGCGCTACCATAGCGACGGCTTCCTCATGGACGAGCCGCTCGCCAGCCGGCCGCTGCGCCCTCTGGATGAGGACATCTCTCGCGCGATTGCAAAGATGAAGGAAAGGGACAGGATCTTCGTAGGACTGCCGCGGATCGACTGCGGCGCCTGTGGGGCGCCGACGTGCCGCGACTTTGCCGAGGACGTCGTGCTGGGTGAAACCAGCGAGGGCAGCTGTGTTTTCTTCTACCAGCGCGACTTGGACAACCGGATCGAGGACCTTGCACGGCTGGTGCAGGTGCGCAAGTTCAATGAGGGGGGAACGCAATGAGGGTGCTGGAAGCCGCAGAAGCTGTCAGCGGAACTGTGGTGGCATGCGCTGCCGCGGCCGCCGCCCGTGACGTGCGCGGCGGCTACGCCTCGGACCTGCTTTCCGACGTGATGGGCAATGCGTGTGAAGGGGACCTGTGGGTCACCCTGCAGAAGCACGTTAATATCGTCGCTGTCGCCCAGCTCAAAGGGCTTGCAGGGATAATCCTTGTCAACGGCCGGCACCCGGAACCGGACGCTGCCGCGCGGGCCGAGGAAGAGCATATCCCGATCGTCAGCACAGATTTGCCGACTTTCGACGTCGTCGGCATCCTCCACAGCCTGGGGATTCAGGGAAGGAGGTCGGCCTGAAAGTGTTCGTGATCGACGCCCACCTGCACACCTGCTTGTCACCCTGCGCGGACCTGGACATGCATCCGTCAGCCCTGACCGAGGCGGCGGTTCGGGCAGGCCTGGATGCCGTGGGCGTGTGTGATCACAATTCGGCCGAGAATGCCGGAGCCGTGGAACGCGCGGGCCGGACCGCCGGCCTGGCGGTGATTCCGGGCATGGAAATCACGAGTGCCGAGGAGGTTCATATCCTGGGCCTCATGCCTGACATGGAGGCGGCACTAGAACTGCAGTCGCGCGTTTACCGCGCTCTTCCGGGCCGCAACGACGAGCGTGCCTTCGGCATGCAGGTGGTTGCGAACGAGCAGGCCGAAGTGCTCGGCTTCAATGAGCACCTGCTTGCTGGAGCCACGACGCTCGAGGTTGATCGAGTGGTCGAAGCAGTTCACAGCATCGGCGGGCTGGCCGTGGCCTCTCACGTCGATCGGGAGGGATTCGGAATTATCGGTCAGCTCGGGATGATCCCCGCCGGCCTGCCGCTCGATGCACTCGAGATCTCGCGACTGACCGCGCTGCCCGAGGCGCGCGCGAGATTCGCTCCGCGGGACGAGTTCCCACTCGTCTGCTCATCCGACGCGCACGAGCCGAAGGACGTGGGGAAAGGCGCCACGTGGGCACTGCTCGAGAGACCGACAATCGGCGAGCTCAACTTGGCCTTCCGCGGCCAGTGCGGCCGGCAGATTCTCGGTGGAGGGAGACCGATGGAGGATCTCGCACTGCACATCCTGGACATAGCGCAGAACAGTATCGAGGCCGGGGCCACGAAAATCGAAATCGAACTCCAGGAGGAGCCCGACGCCGATCGGCTGGTAATCGAGATCCGCGACAACGGGACGGGAATGGATCAGGAGACCCTTTCCCGGGTGAGAGATCCTTTTTTCACAACTCGCAAGACGCGCCGCGTGGGGATGGGAATCCCACTGCTCGCAGAAGCAGCGCGAGCGGCAGGCGGCGGGCTCGAGATCGAGTCGGAGCCGGGAAAGGGCAGTAGGATTCATGCGACGTTTCGATATCATCACATTGACCGGGCACCCGTCGGAGATATCGAGACTACGCTGATGGTCCTGCTGGCATGCCGGCCCGAACTTGTCATCCGTTTCATGCACAAGGTCGGAGAAGAAACGTTCGAACTGGATGCGCGTGAACTCAGAAGGGCAGGCATAAACCCCGCGACCCCGGAAGGTCTTGCGGCTGTCCGACAGGTCATCCGCCGCGGGGAAGCGGAAATTCGGTGACACACACCTAATTTCACGGCTTGATCCAATCGGCGGCGGAAGATGTGAACAGTGAAATTAGGTGCCTGTCACCGAATTTCGGAGGTTACACATGATTGACGTCAGCAAGGTCGGCGAGATTGTACAGCGGCACGGGATGAAGAAGGAGCACATGATCGCCATTCTCCTGGACTGTCAGGAGGAGTACCGCTATCTGCCGCGGGAGGTGCTGGACGAACTCGCGGAGCGTATCGAAATGCCGCTCACCTCGGTCCTCCGCATCGCGACCTTTTTCCGCGCTTTCAGTCTCCGCCCCGTCGGACGTCACCAAATCCACGTCTGCATGGGAACCGCCTGCAATATCCAGGGCGGGCCCCGGCTGCTCGAGGCGCTGGAGCGCGAACTGAAAGTCAAGCGCGGAGATACGACGCCCGACCTCGAATTCAGTCTCGATACCGTGAACTGTGTCGGGTGCTGCGGCCTGGCGCCGGTCGTGACGGTAGGCCAGGAGGTGCACGGAAAGCTGAAAATATCCGGCATCCCAAGAATGATCAAGAAATATCGAAAGGAGGCGCTCGATGCCAAGGCTGTCCATTGATGATCTGAAGCGCATCCGCGAGAGTGCGCGCCAGTCCATGACGCTGCGCTCGGGAACTGCACGCGCCAAGATCACTGTTCATATGGGCACATGTGGTATCTCGGCAGGGGCCCGCGATGTCATGAGCGCATTGTTGAAGGAAATCGAGAAGCAGCACCTGAGCGACGTCATAGTGACGACGTCGGGGTGCGCCGGGCTCTGCAGCCGTGAGCCGATGGCCACTGTGGAAGTGGCGGGTCAACCGCCGGTCAAATACGTCGACTTGAAGCCGGACCGCATGCTCAGGGTGCTCCGAGAGCATGTGCTCGAGGGAAAGATCGTGGCCGACCTTGCCCTGGCAAGCGGCTGTGAAACCACCGGCTAGAAATTTACGATTGACGATTTACGATTTACGATTGAAAAACCGCAGTGCTCGTCAATCGTAAATCGTCAATCGTAAATTGCCAATTCGACGGTTCTTCGGAGTGAAAGGCTTTGCGAGTCCACGAAAGCTGTACGAAGAGGAGTTGAGGTTATGGCGTTCCGCACCCATGTGTTGGTTTGCGCAGGAACCGGATGTGTGTCCAACAGGTCCTATGTAACCGCCAAGGCACTGGAAATGGAGCTGCTCAAACAGGGGCTCGCAGACGAGATTCAGGTGATCCGGACAGGCTGCCAGGGCTTCTGTGCCGAGGGGCCAATCGTCATCGTGCAGCCCGAAGGCGTCTTTTATTGCGGGGTCCAGGCCAAGGATATCGCCTTCCTCGTCACGGAGCATTTCCTCAAAGGCAGACCCGTGAAGCGGCTCATGTACACGCCGCCGGAAGAAAAGGGACCCGTACCCGCGCTCAAGGACATTCCGTTCTTCGCCAAGCAGAAGCTCGTCGTGCTGCGCAACCGCGGGGCCATTGACCCTGAAAAGATCGACGACTATATCGCCGTGGAGGGCTACACCGCGCTGATCAAGGCGCTGAACGAGATGACCCCGGAGCAGATCGTACAGGAAATAAAGCGCTCGGGCCTGCGCGGACGTGGAGGCGGTGGATTCCCCGCGGGCATCAAGTGGGAGACCTGCCGCAGGGTGGCAAAGGAACGCGGAGTCGAGCCGGTTGTAATCTGCAATGCCGACGAGGGCGACCCGGGCGCCTTCATGGACCGCAGCATCATCGAGAGTGACCCGCACTCCGTCCTCGAGGGAATGATCATTGGTGCACTTGCCATCGGCTCCAAAGAAGGATTCATCTACATCCGGCATGAGTACCCCATAGCGCGGGAGAGGCTGCACAAAGCGATCGAGCAGGCCCGCGACTACGGTCTGCTGGGAAAGGATATCCTCGGCACGGGGATGGATTTTGATGTCGAAGTCGTTCAAGGAGCCGGCGCTTTCGTCTGCGGCGAATCGACCGCGCTCATGGCATCGCTCGAAGGAAAGGTCGGAGAGCCGCGGGCCAAGTACATACACACGGTCGAGTACGGATACAAGGACCGCCCCAGCAATCTGAACAATGTCGAAACCTGGGCAAACGTGCCGCTCATCATCAATCGCGGCGCGGAGTGGTTCGCTTCCATGGGCACGGGCGACGTCAGCCAGAATCCGTGGAACGGGTCCAGCGGCACAAAGGTCTTCTCCCTCGTCGGCAAGGTCAACAACACCGGCCTGATCGAAGTCCCCATGGGAATCACCCTCCGCGAAATCGTGTTCGACATCGGCGGCGGCATCGCCGGCGGGCACAAGTTCAAGGCTGTTCAGACCGGAGGTCCATCCGGCGGCTGTCTACCGGAGGAACTGATCGACATGCCGGTCGACTTCGACAGCCTGACCGAAGCAGGCTCGATGATGGGCTCGGGCGGAATGATCGTGATGGACGACCAGACCTGCATGGTCGATGTCGCCCGCTATTTCATCTCGTTTCTGACCGAGGAATCCTGCGGCAAGTGCGTTCCCTGCCGCGAAGGGCTCAGGACGTCGCTGGACGTGCTCAACCGGATCACGCAGGGAATGGGAAAGCCGGAAGACGTGGATCTTCTCTGCGAGATGGGCGAAGTGATGCAGGACTGCTGCTTGTGCGCCCTCGGGACATCCGCCCCTAATCCCGTGCTCTCGACCATCCGGTATTTCAAAGAAGAGTACGACTCTCACATCAAGAAGCACGAGTGTCCGGCCGGTGTTTGCACCGCGCTCATCGAATACCAGATAGATCCGGAAAAATGCGACGGCTGTCACGCCTGTGTCCACGGCTGTTCGGTGAACGGGATCGTGGGCAACGTCAAGGAAGTGCATTTCATCGAAAAGGAAAAGTGCATCAAGTGCGGCGCCTGCGTGGAGGCGTGCAAGCGTAATGCGATCCTGAAAGTTCCCAGGAGCAGTGCGGCATGAAAACCATAAAGCTCAGAATTGACGGAATCGAGACCGAAGCCGCGGACAGGACACCTATCCTGGCCATTGCAGAGAAACTCGGTATCAAGATCCCAACCCTGTGCCATCACCCGATTCTGGAACCGTACGGAGTCTGCCGGATCTGCAGCGTGGAAGTCCGCTCGGGCAAGCGCGTCCGCATGGTGACGGCGTGCAACTACCCGGCCACGAACGGCATCGAGGTCTTCACCAAATCGGAACGCGTGCGGCGGGACCGGAAAATGATTCTTGAATGGTTCCTCTCGCGCTGCGGCCACGTTCCAATCCTCGAAAAGCTGGCAGAAGAGTACGGTATCGCCGAACCCCGCTTCGGGCGCGGCGTGGAGGACTGTATCCTGTGCGGCCTGTGCGTGAGGGTGTGTTCGGATGTCGTGGGGGCCAACGTGCTGGGCTTCACCGGGCGCGGCACCACGCGCGAAGTCTCGACGCCCTACGGAGAAACCTCCGAGAAATGCATC
>DASQID010000347.1:0-18536 GCA_035631775.1 Acidobacteriota bacterium | reverse complement strand
GTCGTTGTCATAGTCACCAACAGCCACGCCTTGCGGATAGCCCTTGATTCCCTGGCCGCTCAGTCCCGATTGGAGCGTGACATCCGTGAAAGTCCCATCACCGTTGTTTCTGTAAAGACGGTTGAACGTCGCCGGATCCGTGCGAAGATGCTCGGGGGATGGAGCACCGTTGAGGAAGAAAAGATCCAACAGGCCGTCATTGTTGAAATCCAGCGCAGCCACTGCGCCTCCCATTGTCTCAAATGGGAACTTAGTCTCAGTAGCGAAGTTGTTTTCTTTGAAACTAAGTCCGGCGCGTGCTGCCAGGTTTTCGAAGATGAACGGCTTGGAGCCACTCGAGCTTCCCGAAGATAATGAAATCCAAGAGAGTGTTGCCAAAGCCGCCGCAAATCGAGCCAGCGGCACTTTCCAGAAGGTCATGAAGCGAGGTCCTTTCCGGCGGCAATGATAACATGGGTTTCGAGGAGAATCTCTTAAATGGACACCCACAATTTCATCGAACGCCCGAAGGAGAAGCATTTCTTGAGCACGCTGTGAGAGTGGTATAGAATCGCAGAAGTTCACCGGAGAGAGGACGAGCTAACTTGTTGAGCTAGCTTGGCTTTTGGTACAACCATGGACTCGTCGCCTCAAAACGCCGCCGAGCTATCACTCCTGAGGGGCCTATTGGGCCTCGCCACGAGAAAAAGGATGACAAAGCTATGAAAGCCGCAGTGCGTTGCGTTCGGAGCCTGAATGCAAATAGCCTTGGTGCAGTGGTCTCTTTGATTTTCACTGCGATGATGTTGTCTCTTCCATTTGCTGAACCCCTAAGAACCGTGGATGAAAAGCAACCCGCGAAAGCGAGCGCCCAGACGGTCGTCATCGATGTAGTGGCCCGCGACAAGAAAGGGAATCCTGTAACCGATTTGAAAGAAAGCGATGTGGAGATCCAGGAAGACGGCGCCAAACAGAAAATCGCCGGGTTCCGATTTGTGGGCCCGGATGCCCAGTCCGGCATCTCATCCGGCGACCCGCTACAGAAGATCAAACTGGTCACGATGGTTTTCCAGAACCAGTTCAAGTACCCGGAGAGTCAGGATGTGGCGAGAAAGGTGTTTCAGGAATTCCTGGACAAGTACCCAGGTGGAAATATGGTCGTGGGGATGTTCACCATCGACAACCGCTTCTATATTGTCCAGCAATACACCAACAAGAAGGAGTATCTGCGAGAGGCCCTGGACAAAGCCATTGCTCAGGACTATGAACCGCTGCAGAGAGGTTCCGATGCCATCCAGAAAGGCCTGGCAGCGATTGCCGGCGGAGCGTCTCCCGCAGAATCCGTTCATGCCTTGGGAGGGACAGGAAATCAGCAGTTGGATGCCCGCCTTGCGCAGATCTCTGGCAAGATGTTGAGCGGCGCCGCGGCACTGGCAACGGATCAGGGAGGATGGCGGACGGTGCTTTATTCGCTCCAGTCGGTAGCAAAGGAACAGCAGGTGATTCCCGGCCGCAAGACCATGCTCTATTATGCCGGGGGCCTCTGGATTCCTCGAGAAAACCTGGATCAGGTCGCCCGCCTGGAGGGCATCGCCAACAACGCTCACGTGAGCATCTACCCGGTATATCTGGGTGGGCTCTCAGCGTCTAGCCAGGCCAAAGACTCCGTTGAAGCCTTGCATAATGCCATTAAAGCGTCGGAGTCGGAAACCCGGGGAGGCGCTGTTGGAACCTGGGGAGTCCGGGCCGGCGAGTCCGGTGAATCGTCGATAAGCGCCAATCCGCTGGAAGCCCTCTCCAACCTGGGCAAGGCCACCTCGGGCATCCTTATGGGCGACAGCAATGATTTCAAGACTCCGATGCAGGCAATCTTTAATGACATCGACAATTACTATGAGGTCTCCTATATGCCGCAGAACGCCCAATACGACGGCAAATATAGGAGAGTCAGCGTAAAGATTTCAAAAGCCAAAACTGTGCTGGCTCGCAACGGCTATTTCGCCACTCCACCATCTGCCGGAGAGGCACCGGCACCCCCGGCATACGAAGCTCCGCTCCTGGCGCTGCTCGAACAGCCTTCCCCGCCCCACACCTTCGATTACAGGCTTCGCGTGCCCCACTTCGATAGCAAGAACGGCTTCACGCGTCATGTGCTGCTCATGGAAGTGCCTATGGGAGATTTCACCTTTACAGAAGATCCTAAAGCCAAGGTCTGTCGCAGCCAGTTTGCGCTCATGGCGGTATTCAAAGATACGGACGGCAAGATTGCGGAAAAGATCAGCCAGTTTTATCCGTTGGAAGTTCCTCCGGATCGCGTTGAGGCCTACAAGAAAAGCAACATCTTATTGAGCAGGGAGATTCAATTGCCCCAGGGGAAATACACGATAGAGTCTGTGGCCTATGACAAGCCCAGCGAAAAAAGCAGTGCCATGAAATCATCTCTCGAGGTACCGGCGGCCGCCGACGGGCTCCAGATCAGCAGCCTCAGCATCATTAAAAAAACGGATCCGATCAACCCGAATGATACCGACACGGGCAATCCCTTCCGTTTGGGAAATCGAAAAATCATGCCTTTTGCCGAAGATCCAGTGAGGCTAAAGGTGGGTAGCCCGCTTCAAATGTATATGGTGGTCTACCCCGACCCGCGGATTACTGATAAGCCGCAAATGAGACTGCAGATTTTCCTGGAAGGCAACTCTCTTGCTGAGCTCCCCGCGGATTTGCCCGCCGTCGATCCGCAAGGCCGGATTCAGTACACCGGCACTCTTCCGACCAACAGCTTTGCCCCGGGCCAGTATGAGTTGAAGGTAGTCATAACACACGGGAGCAACCATGCAGAGACCAAGACTGGCCTGATCATGGTTCCATGAGTGATGCGCGATCCTGCACCACCAACGCCCTTGGTCTCCTGTCGTGAGATTTAATAGCACACGGCGAGAACGCGAGAAAACGCATCTGAAGCTTAGCTGGCCTTTGTGCACATACAGATCTGCGTTGATTGAAAGGTCCTCTCATTAGATAATGCGGGCCGCATTTGCAGGCTCTCACAGCGGAGAGGACTTTAACAGGAAGTGCGTAACGGCTTTGATGTTATTGGACGACGCTTTGCAGGGTGGTTCATCCTTGCGGCGTCTGTTTTGTTCCCGGCCCTTGCTGTCCGCCTTCTCACACCCTCTCCCCGGATACGCTCCATCCACATAGAAGCGTTCCGCTACGGCTTCAGTCCCTCCCGAATCAAAGTCAATCGCGGCGATCGTCTCAGACTCACATTCTCCACCCGCGACACGGGCCAGAGTTTTTTCCTCCAGGACTACGATGTCCATGTGGTAATTACGCCGGGCAGCAACATCGTGGAGGTCCATCGGCTCTCGCAGCCGGACGCACCCCCGTCGCGACAGAGCACGGTTGAACTGACTGCCGGGCTGCCGGGCTTTTGGGGGCTGTTTGTGGCCAAGTCGCAATTCCGCAATCACACATACAACGGCCCCCTGCATGGAACGGAGCGGGGAGATCTCATAGTGGCGCCGAATTATCTGTTGGCAGGAAGCCTTGGTTTGTTGGCAGTTCTACCACTTTTACTGTTGCTCCGTCGCAATGCCTTGGCCGAGTTAAAGCCTCGAACGGCCAATTTGTTCACACTCTTGCCGTGGCTCAAGAAGCTGATGAAAAAGCCCTCCTTCCAATTTGATCTTACCATTCCCATGCTGGCCGTTTTCTATTTCGTCATTCTCGCCGGCCTCCTGGGCACGAAGGTATCCGGCAGGAATGCGGGCCCCATGGTCATCTGGGTCCTCTGGCTCTCGGCTCTCATCATTTTTCTGGTACCCTTAGGGGGCCGGATCTGGTGCCTGGTGTGCCCGCTGCCTTCCCTGGGCGAGTGGCTTCAGCGTCGCCGGCTCGTGAAAATCACGTCAAGAACTGGAGATACGTCTCCGCGGCGCATTCTTGGATTTCCTCTGGTTTGGCCGGATAGGCTGCGCAATGCCTGGCCAAGTCTGCTTTTCTTCCTTCTCCTGGGGACATTCAGCACTGCAATTGTCGCACTACCGCCGGTGTCGAGCTGGCTGCTGATAGGCCTGGTCGCAATGGCGGCGCTCATCTCAGTGTTTCCTGAACAGCGACTCTTCTGCCGCCACCTCTGCCCCATCAACGCTTTCATCAGTCTGTACTCGACCACCGGCCGGCTTACGGCAAGATCCGTTTCCTCCGATACCTGCCTTCACTGCACTGAACGTTTTTGTCTGACCGGAAGTGCCAAGGGCTGGGGTTGCCCTTACGGACTGTGCATGGGTGAGGTGAAGGACAACTACGCGTGCGGCATGTGCACGGAGTGCATAAAATCCTGCGCCTATGATAACGTCGCTTTCTTTCTGCGGAGCTCGGGTTGGGATAGAAACCTTCCCGGCTTTGCCGCGGCCTGGCAGGCTATCGTGATGTTTGCCCTATCCATCATATACTGCGTTGTAAACCTGGGGGCCTGGCATCGTATTCGCGATTGGATCGATATCGTTGACAAGCAGAACTGGAACACGTTCGCAGTCTACGCAGTCACAGTATGGACAGTCTGCCTTGGGGTTCTCCCCCTCCTCTTGTACCTGCTGACAAGAGTCGGCGTCCTCATTGCCGGGTCGGGATTGCAGCCTGCAATGCTGTTTCGCGCATGTTCCGCTGCCCTCATACCGCTGGGATTATCCGGGTGGATTGCCTTTGCGCTGGCAACGCTTCTCTCCATGATGACTTTCGTGCTTCAGAGCCTCTCGGATCCGTTCAACTGGGGATGGGATCTCCTAGGAACCGCGGGCAGCCGCTGGCATATCATCTGGGCTCCCGCGATTCCATGGCTTCAGGCAGCATGCGTACTGGTCGGGGTACTGCATTCACTCAGGACGCTGTACCTTTGCTGGCAGGATGCGGTTCCCAACCGGCGCAGCGCAATGTTGGGATCCTTGCCTTTGGCATCATCCCTCTGGCTCGCCGGCGCCGCGATGATCTGGTTCTTCGCCGGATGATTGGAAGGCAGTATGAAAAGCAATTCCGGAGCTAAAACGCCTGCGCAGAATCCGAAGCAATTGGGAACTGCCACGCCCGGCCGCCCCAAATCCCCGGGGAAAAGGCAATCGAGCCTGCTCTCCGGATTGATGATCGCCTCAGTTCTGCTAGGAGTCCCTCTTCTGGTCCTGCTTTACCAGTCACACCGCACCGGCTTGTCCGCAGGGCAGATGTTCGAGCACATTTTCAAGGCTGCCCGAAAGGAGGAATCGGCCGCAAGCCCGCCCCGGGCGCAACCAGGCCGGAAGATCGACTTCCTATCCGCGATTCCAATCGGCTTCCCGGCTACCGACCCGCCGCGCATCGGCAGTGTCACGCTGGTGGATCTGGACCGGGACGGTCTGCAGGATATCCTTGTCTGCGACATGCTGGCCAATCGCATCGGATGGATCCGCCAATATCCGGCTGGCGTCTATACAGAAAAGTGGGTTAGCCCTGTGATCCCGGCCCCCGCACATGTGAGCGCCAGTGACATAGACGGAGACGGCGACCTCGACATTCTGGTAGCGTGCATGGGTCAGCTATTTCCCAGCAACGATAAGATCGGCTCGGTCGTCATCCTGGAAAACGACGGGAAGCAGAACTTCACTCCTCACACCATCATAGATCGTATAGCGAGAGTGACCGACGTGCGCGCAGCAGACTTCAACGGCGACGGCCGCCTGGATCTCATCGTGGGCCAATTCGGCTATGACGACGGCGAAACCCGCTGGATGGAAAACCTGGGCAACTGGCGGTTCCGCACGCACATGCTTCAGAGCCTCTCCGGCGTGATACACACGATTCCCGTGGACATCGACAACGACGGAGACATGGACATCGTCAGTCTAGTGAGCCAGGAATGGGAGGAGATTTATCTGTTTGAAAACGATGGGCACGGGAACTTCAAGTCACATCTGATCTGGGGAAGCGCGAACGAAGATTACGGCAGCAGCGGCATGAGGGTGGTAGACATGAACCGCGACGGGCTCATGGACATTCTGTTCACAAATGGAGACGCATTCGACTACCTGCCCCCGCGGCCGAGGCCCTGGCACAGTGTCCAGTGGCTCGAGAACATGGGGAACTTAAAATTCGAGCATCATCCGATCGGTAAATTCGAAGGGGCCAGCGGTGCCGTTGCGGCAGATGTCGACGGAGATGGCGACTTGGATGTCGTCGCCGTGAGTTGTTACAACTTCTGGGAGAAACCGGGATCTCAGAGCATCATCTGGTTCGAAAACGACGGGAAGATGAATTTTACAGAGCACGACATCGCCCACTCCCCTACACATCTCATCAGCCTGGAAACCGCGGACATGAACAATGATGGGAAGCCTGATTTCGTATCGGCCAGGATGAATGTGTATCCACCCTTCACCAAGGACGGCCGTATCATGCTCTGGCTCAACCACTGGGGTGTCGGTCCCAGGTGAGGAATTGCGGTATTGTCGGAAGCGCACACAAACCGCGCACTACCGCCCGAATCCCAAACGGACTAAGGGCTGGCGCAAGAATAACTTCACATTTTGCTGCTGGCCCCCAGGCCCCCAGGCGAGGCGCGAGCGACGAGCTATACCCAGGGTGGTATGTGAGGAGCGAGCAACAAAGCCAGCGGGCCTGCGGGCCGCAGCCTGAACGGGCGCGGCGGCGAGATGCCTGACCTAGAATTTGAGGACGATTTCCTCGGGAATACATTTGCTCTTGGGAATTCGTAGCGTGAATCCCTTGTCGGTGACCGGGCGATCGCTCATCGCAAAGTAGAGAAACCGGTCCCGTATCATCTTCCCGTCCACTGGATCGGTTGAGTGTGCCTTGTCGCTGAAATCCTTCTCGACCAGCTGCTTTTCAAACTGGGAAATTCCGGCGCTGTCACGCCCCCCGCCACCAACACGCGGGCTTACTATTATTCCAGGCCGGCCGTAGCCGCCGTAACGAGGATCATAGTTGGGATCATTATAACGGGGATCGTTATAACGCCGATTGCGTGGGTCAGTCGGATCGTAGCTCGGGTCGTTCGGATCGAGCCTCGGATCATATCGTGGATCAGCCCTATCCGTTCTGGGATCACCCGCACGAACGTTGGGGCCGACCTTTATCGGGCTCTCCTTCTCCTTCACCTCCGCGGTTACGGGAAAACCACCCAAGACTGCCTGTGCTACTGCTTGTGGAGCGACCGGCTGCACCTCCTTGCCGGCGGGACCGATGAGTTGAACACCGTCGGGCAGCACGACCTCATCGTTACTGTTGTTGAATATCGCCAGCCGGACGGCAATGACACCGGCTGGTGTGAGTTCCTTATAAAAAAAGTCTTTCTGATCCTTCCCCTCGAGCAAAAGGTCCGCTGCGTAAGTGACATTCCCGACCGACACCCTGGCCTGATACTGCTCGGGCTTCTTCGGCCGGATATTCTTCGGTTTGAAACCGGCAACGGCAAAGGCGGCGATGCAAAACATCGAGATCAGAAGAGCGGCCTTTTTCATGGCTCCTCCAGAGGGTGGGCTATCGATCATTAGCATTTTGTACCTTTCTCGAACCTTTGACCAGCGAAAGTTCCGCGCAACCTTCAACCACTCTTTCTTGAAGAAGGATCCTGTGTCACCTGAAGGCGACCGGTGATCGGTATATTAGTCTCGCCCTTTCAGGGCTCTTTTTGCTTTTCGCTGCCTATTCCCAGGGCTCGCGCCCTGGGCTTTTCTGGCGCGCCCTTCGGGGCTTCGATTTCGGAAATGCCAAGCGGCGAAACAGATAAGCAAGGGCTTTCCCGGCGCGCCCTACGGGGCTTGGATTACGGAGCCGCGAAGCGGCGAAACAGGTGAGCCCAGAACGCAAGCCCTGGGTTTGCAGTGTGTTTTTCGGAAAGCCCTGTAGGGGCGGGACGTCTTTTCTTGTCGACTGCGTCGCCTTCGCTACCCTATGCCTCGCGTGAAGGCGAGGGGTTTCCCCCATCCTTTATGGGGACACCAATCACGACATTTGTGCAGTCCACTTAACCATCTGGGCGAACAATCTTGCGTAATGATCGCCGACTTCGATGGGGCTGGCACCCTCGGCGCAAACTGCCACCCTGCCCTTTCCCCAGTCGACCAGGCCACCGACCCAGTGCGGAGCAACATCCGAGGTGAACGCTGTCACGCGACCGGTGCCATGAGAGCCGACCACCAGAAGTGGATCCGGCGTGTCATCGGGTGTAAATGAGTAGGTTCCCGACTCCCGCCTTACGCTGAACCTGCGCGCAGAGAGGACTTCTATCGCCCCGGGTTTTGTCGTCACACGATTGTAACCCCCGATCCCGGGACAGGCAGCCTCGAACGGCAGTCCATCCACAATAGGATGCGCGCATTTCCTCTCGGCCAGACAAGGCTGCGGACAGTTTATCCGGTCATCGGAAGACTGCATACCAACGGGTAGTACATTGCTGAGAGCCGTGTCCGTATAATCGCCCCCGGCCCCTAGAAATGACTCCCATCCGCCTATCATCAGCAGTCCCATTCCGTTCCGCACACGTTCCGCGAGCCGGTCCAATTGCGCAGCGGTAAAGTTTTTCGACGGAAAGTCGCTGAGAATGACTGCCCGATAGCCGCCGTCGAGAAGTGCCGATTTGACACGCGCATCGGACGGCCTGTAGTCAAAGGATATTCCGTGAAAGCTCATGATGCCTGCAAGATAACTTGCGGCTTCCTTGAGTGCTGTGTCTCCCAGATACAATATTTGTTTATCCATGGTGAACGAGTATAACCCAATCCTACAGCAGGCTACAGGTAATCGGCGATCACCGCCCTGACTGCCTGCTGCGTGCTTGATTGTTGCGGCGCTGGGAACGTTTTGCTAGATTGTACACCTTGGCAGTCGGGCTATTGTGCCCGCAGTTACTCTTCATCCACCAGCCTCACTCGAGGAGTCGATTATGCTCAAAGGCAACGCCATCATCGGACAATCCGGGGGACCGACTTCGGTAATAAACGCTTCCCTCGCGGGGGTCGTGGAAGCATGCAAGAGTTTTGCTGGTGTGAAGAAGATTCTCGGAATGCGCTATGGGATCCAAGGGTTCATGGAAGAGGACATCATCGACCTCGGCAAACAACCGCCTCGGGTGCTTGCAGGTCTCAAATCCACCCCATCCAGCGCGCTCGGGAGTTGCCGATACAAGCTGCAGCAGCCGGACCTGCCGAGAATCGTCGAACTCCTGCGAAAATACGACATCCGGTACGTGTTCCTCATCGGCGGTAATGACACGATGGATACGATTCATCGCCTGGAAGCCTGCGCGAAGGAAGACGGCTATGAGCTCATCGGGAATGGAATCCCCAAGACAGTGGACAATGACCTCTACGGCACGGATCACACCCCCGGATTCCCAAGTGCGGCCCGATATGTCGCTCTGTCGGTGAAGCAAGCAGGAGTGCTGGCACGTGACATGAGGAGGGTCGATCAGTTTGTCGTGCACCAGACTGTGGGACGGGGAGCAGGCTGGCTTGCCGCGGCGTCGGTTGCAGCGAAGCGGGACCCGGACGATGCCCCACACATTCTCTGCCTACCCGAGCGACCTTTCGAAAAGGAGAAATTCCTGGCGGATGTAAAGCGCTGCTATGACAAGCTCGGCTGGGTGAGCATCGTGTGCGGAGAGGGGGTCGCATACGCCGACGGCACCCCGGTGTCCGCTTCCCGCATCAAGGATAAATTCTCCAACATTGAATTCGGAGCCATGGGGGGAACCAGCGCTGCGATGATGCTGCATCGCATGATCTGTGATGAATTCGGCTTCCGCGGCGAATTCCAGGTTCCCGAGTCGCTTCCGATGTGCGCAGCGGACAGGGCGGTAAAACTGGACATTGCCGAAGCCCATAAGTGCGGCAAAAAGGCCGTCGAGCTTGCGGCCGAAGGGAAGACGGGGCTCATGGTTAGCCTGGTCCGTAAACCGGGACCGAAGTATTCCTGCACCACCGGTACGGCGAATCTCGCGGAAGTCGCGGTAAAGGCGAAACCGATGCCAGGCGAATTCATTAATTCCGAGGGCAATTTCACCACCGATGCATTCTTGAAGTACATTCGTCCCCTGGTCGGTTCCATGCCGGAGTATGCGAGGCTGGCAAGTAAAAAGGCGGCTCTTTGAAATTGTATCTTTGCATCTTCGCGACTTCGTGGTGGTCTCAGATATAACCACCGACGAGGCAGCAAGACGCAAAATAAACCAAGGAAGGAACTCGTAAATGAATAACGCTGCAAAGTATACCCAGTATGCACTTGCGCGAGAGATGATGGAAACCCCCGCTATTCTCAAGAATTTTAGGCCTGGCAACACCGAAAACGTTGTCAAGGCAATAGGAAAGGCAGGGAAACTCTTCTTTACCGGAGAGGGATCGAGCCGTATCTTCCCGGCCAAGAATGCAATAACCCGCTCCCTGCGTGGCGGGCTCGGCCTGAATCTGGCTGCGGAAGGCGGCCGCCAGGCACTCGAGTATCATCTCGAGAAGCATGTGGTCTTCGGCGCCTCCAACAGCGGCCAGACCAAGGAAGTCATTGCATTGTTCGACGCCCTGAAGAGGGGGGGGCACAAGCATCTCTTCGGCCTCACAGCCAACAAGAACACAAAACTCGAGTCGCTGGCCGGACAGACATTCCTGCTGAGTTGCGGCAAGGAGGACGCGGTCGCCGCTACCAAGAGTGTTGCCGAGCAGGCACTCTTTTATCAGTCAGTCCTCGCGCAAATCGAGGGCCGTTCAATTTCAGGCGAACTTGCATCGCTGGGTGATGCTTTCGGAGCGGCCCTGAGCGTTCCTATTCCGAAGGAAATGACCGAGGCGATCGCGAATGCTGGGACGATATACTTCGCCGGACGCAACGACGGTGTAGCCGAGGAACTCACACTCAAGACCAACGAGATCACCCGGAAGAAGAGCGATTACCTCGAGGGGACCTATGCAGTTCACGGCATCGAGGAAGTAATGAACGCCGACGATGTCGTTATCCTGATTGATCCCTATGAGGCGGAAGTTGAAAAGATCCGCGATGTACTCGTGAAAGGCGTGGGTTTGAAGGTTTTTGCGGTCGCCGCGCGCGACACGATTTTCCCGACCGTCAAGGTAAAGGACCTTGGCGAGTTTTCCACCTATGTTTACCTTGCCGCCGGCTGGAACATCCTTGTAGAGGTCGGCATCGCTTCAGGCATCAACCTTGACAAGCCTGTTCGAGCGCGCAAGGTCGGAAATGAGTTCGTGGGCTAGCATTTGTATCACGCAAATTCGTGCAATTCGTGACGGCAAACGCCAGCCACGAATTGCACGACTTCCACCAATCTCGACGACAACATGATCAGTGAGCAGGTCCGGGCGCTCGAAAGGCGAGGCGTGGCGATTCCCTGCCCTGAATCGGTAGACATCGGCAGCGAGGTTCGGCCTGAAAGGATCGCCGGCGGGGTGATCATTCATACAGGCAGCAGGATTCTCGGTGAGCAGACATCGATCGGCCCTGACTGCGAGATCGGAGCCGAACAGCCCGCTATCGTCGAAAACTGCCAGCTGGGGCGGGGCGTGGCACTGAAAGGCGGTTATTTTTCGGGCGCGACTTTCCTGGATGGTTCCAACATGGGCAGCGGCGGGCACGTCCGCCCGGGCACACTGTTGGAGGAGGAAGCCAATGGCGCCCACACCGTGGGCCTGAAGCAGACCCTCCTTTTTCCATTTGTGACGGCAGGCAGTCTGATCAACTTCTGCGATGCCTTCATGGCGGGGGGCACGAGCCGAAAGAATCACAGCGAAATCGGCTCCTCCTACATCCACTTCAACTTCACCCCTCATCAGGACAAAGCAACCGCCTCGCTGCTTGGCGACGTTTCCAAAGGAGTGATGCTGGACCAGCCGCCGATTTTCCTCGGCGGCCAGGGAGGCTTGATCGGACCCGTCCGGATTGCATACGGAACCGTGATTCCCGCTGGACTGATATGCCGCAAGGATATACTAGATAAAAACAAGCTCTTCACGCCCGAACCTACTGCCTTCCGGGAACCGGAAGCCTTCACAATGGGCATGTACCGCAGCATCAACCGGATTGTCATCAATAACCTTATTTACATCGGGAACATCCGGGCGTTGCAGGCCTGGTATCAGTTTGTCCGCAGGAGATTCCTGACCGTCGATCCGTTTGGAGAAGCCGTATATGTGGGCGCTCTTGGCCAACTGAACGCGATCGTGGATGAGCGTCTTGAGCGGCTGAAAGAGCTGTCGGAGAAGATGCCCCGATCTCTGGAAAAGGCTCGCGCCGCTTTGGGAGGAATTCTGCCTGCAGTGCCTTATGTGCAGCAGCAGACTCTGATTGACCGCTGGCCTGAGTTGGAGACGCGTCTTGCACAGGGACCTCCGCCGGGCACCGGAGCAGCACATCGAGACAGCTTCCTGGAGCATTGGGAAAAAATCAGCGCGGCAACAGGCTATCTGAAAGCAATAGGTTCACTCGGGCCGGAAGCCCGCGCGGCAGGAACTTCCTGGCTGCAGGCTATCGTCGATTCCGTAGCATCCCTCTGGAGAAGCGTCTAGAAATCTACGATTGACGATTTACGATTGATGATTGTTGGTGGTGGGCCGGTCCTGCATCGCGGCTGCACTGCAAAGCTGAGAAGGATGCCCTGCTGCGCTATTTGGTTGGCACGGATCTTGGCGATCGTAAATCCTCATTCGTAAGTCGTCAATTTGAGGAGAGCGTTCGATGACAAGGTTGTTCGGCACAGATGGAGTTCGCGGTATCGCCAACGTTCCCCCGATGACGGTAGAGATGGCTCTCGAGATCGGCCGTGCCACGGCGTATGTCTGCAGGTCAACCCGCAGACGCCGGCCCGGCATCGTTATAGGCAAGGACACACGCCTGAGCGGTTCCATGCTCGAGAGTGCTCTGGCGGCTGGAATATGCTCCATGGGCGCCGACGCGATCCTTGTCGGCCCCATACCCACACCCGGCATCGCCTTCCTCACCCAAAGCCTGCGAGCCGATGCGGGCGTGGTGATCTCAGCTTCACACAATCCCTATCAGGACAACGGCATCAAGATATTCTCACGCGACGGCTACAAGCTTCCCGACGCGCAAGAGGATGAGATTGAGCACCTGATATCATCGGGCCGCATCGGAAACATCCGGCCCACAGCCGCGGAGATCGGAAGAGCCGGAACAATCGACGATGCGGCAGGCCGCTACATTGTATTCTGCAAGAGCGCCTTTCCGGCGGATCTGAGCCTGGAGGGAATGAAGCTGGTTCTAGACTGCGCCAACGGTGCAACGTTCAGAATCGCGCCATTCGTATTTTCCGAACTCGGCGCGGAGGTAACGGCAATTCATTGTGAGCCGGACGGCACCAACATCAATGACAACTGCGGTTCCCAGTATACGGCGGACATGGTAGCCAAGGTGAGAGAAGTCGGAGCCGATATAGGACTTGCATTCGACGGAGACGGGGACCGGCTCATTGCGGTCGCCGAGAATGGAGCAGAGCTCACCGGCGATCACGTCCTCGCCATATGCGGCAAGATGTACAAGGATCGCGGCCTCCTTGCCAACAACCTCCTGGTTTCCACTGTCATGAGCAACTTCGGCTTCCATGCGGCTCTCAGGCAACAGGACATCGGGCATGCGGTCTGCAAGGTCGGCGATCGCTATGTACTGGAAATGATGAGGGAGAAGGGTGCTGTCATCGGCGGCGAGCCCTCCGGCCACATGATCTTCCTCAACCATCACACGACGGGAGACGGAATCATCTCCGCGCTCCAGTTACTGGCGGCGATGAGACAGAGCGGGAAACCTCTTTCGGAACTGTCCACTATCATGACTCTGTCTCCTCAAAAGACCATCAATGTAAATGTCAGCCACAAGCCTCCTCTGGAGGAGCTCACGGAATTGCAGAGAGTGATCAAGAGTGTGGAAGCCGAGCTCGCCGATAAAGGACGCGTATTAATCCGCTACTCAGGCACACAGGCAATGTGCCGCGTCATGGTGGAGGGACCGACGGAGGACGTCACGACACGACTGGCAAATCTACTGGCTGACGCCGTGGCAAAGAGCATCGGCTGACAGAGGGGATCAGGGGCCAGGGACCGGTGGTCAGTAGATTTCTTCGCTTTCCTCTCGGGTATAAAAGAGATGGATGGATTGGCTGTCGATCGCCTGTGCCGGCAGCTCGAGAAGATGTTTCTCCGCTAATTGGCGATCGAGCAGTGCCTGCCGCTCCATTTCATCCAACCTGGAAGGGATCCCGCGCTCCTCGAGCATGTTCTTCACAAGGGCGAAGATCGATTCGCTTCCGAGAAGGAGGGTTCCTTCGCGTAGAATTTTGCAGGCCACCATGGACTCAAAACTGTCAAAACGAAGTTGCTCGCGCACTCTGGCAACGTTCTTTAGGATGTAGTCAATCTCCTCACGAAAATCGGGGTGCACCAACAAAAAGTGCTTCTTCCTGTAAATCGCTTTGTCCAGGGCTCTGTAAAGATCTTCGGGAAGATCGTCATCCACGATCGCGATGATATCCAGGTCGGAACCTCGCACCATCTCGCCGGTGCTCTGTTCCGGCCTGGGGACAGTATGGGACATGTTGTAAACGACATCTCCTGCAATGATGAAGCACGCTTTCTCGAGAATCGTAGCCCGTTCTTCGAGTGATTCGACGGTTGACGCCATGCTTCCGCGGGCAAGTTCGAGCTTTGCGCGGCTGACTTCTTCGATCCTATCCTTCAGTGTCCGGGCAGTGGCCTCGAGCTGCTGGTTATGATTCTCCAGACCCAGCAAGGTGTAAGTGAGAAATTCCCGTCGGATTGAGGGTGAGAGCCTGGCATAGCCGTGGACCGCGCGATCCAGCCGCAGAAACCTGGCACCCACAATCTCGAAGCGGATTTCGGAGATCTTCCTGCATGCGCTCCAGAGCGCGAACACCTCCATCCCTGTCGCCTCGGCCAACTGCGCGCCGGTAAGAGGTCCTTCGTCCCGGAGAACATCGGTGATGCGATTATGGATCATCTCGGATTGACGGTCGCCAGAGCCCGTGTAGCTTATTCTCAGTGAAGCTGGTATCCTCTGTGCCGACCTGAGATTACTATGCAATTTCCAAGGAACCAAGGAGCAAAGTCCCCGAAATCGAATGACCATCCGGGACAAGGTATGACGCGCACACCAGTCGAGCACCTGGTGGAATACGTTTTGAATGGAACCGCCATCGGGCTCGATGCCCCCAATGATCTCAAGAGCATGGCAAGAGCGGCAGCGAGCCTCAATGTCCGCGACACGCGCGTCGTGATTCTGGGAGGAGGCACCGGACTATCCACGGTGGTCGGCGGCAATTCCCAATTGGCGGACTGGGCCGATCACCCGTTCGTGGGACTCAAGCAGGAGTTCTCGCACCTGGATGTGGTTGTGTGTACGACGGATGACGGAGGCTCGACGGGCCGGCTTCTGAAGCATCTGCCCATGATCGCAATCGGAGACCTCCGTAAATCCTGCATCTCGCTCGTGCGGCCGGAGAACCTGCGGAAGAGATACGGACTTGAAGGCGGCCGAAGTGAGCTGGTCCGTCTGATTCAGCAGATTTTCAATTATCGATTCGCGAAAGGCGGGAGCGACATAATCCTGCAAGATCCGCTACTGGCAGCTGCGCCGGAACTCAGGGAGTTCTGTCCAAGGCCGTTGGCAGTTGCCCTGAGGATCCTGGGACGGTACGTATCATCGCCGGGCGCGGGACCCGTGCTTGATACTTCAGGTCACTGTCTCGGTAACTTGCTGCTCACCGCTGCAGTGTTCGCAGCGGCAAAGGGAAGAAGGGATCGTCCGCCGAGCCGGCGAGCGATCCAAACGGGCCTCGATCGAATCGCCGCCCTGATAGGCGCAACCCCAGGACAACTGCATGCAGCCACATCCACACCCGGCCAGCTCCGGTATCAATATGCTAACGGTGTAGAGGTATATGGACAGAGCAAGTCCTCTGCCGCCCGGCGTGGCTTTCCCGTCGAATTCTGCACCGCCGAGTTCGCCGGCGTTCCGAAAATCAGTCAGGATGTGTTGCGAGCCATCAGGACCGCAGATCTCATCATCTATGCACCGGGCAGCCTTTACTCCAGTATCATCCCGCTGCTGCAGTTGCGACCTATCACTGCAGCCATACGAAGGAACCGTACGGCGTTGAAAATACTGGGCGCCAACGCCTGGATCCAGGAGGGGGAGACGGATCTGTCGCTGCGGAACGAGGGCCGCGGATTCCTGGTCTCCGAGTTGATTGACGCCTACGATAGGAACGTTCCGGGGGGCGCGGGCGGCTTGTTCGACATCGTGCTGAGCACCAATTTGGAGCGACTCCCAGGCAACATCCTGCGTAACTACGCTCTAGAAGGGAAAAGCCCCATTCACCTGGACCGTGTCCGGGTGGAAGCAATGGGATTTGAGCCGGTCGAGGCGACGCTCTTCTCGCCCGAGGAGGAGAGGCAGGCCCAGTTCATTCATCATGATGCAAGGAGGTTTGCTCTCGCCATACGAACCCTCTGGTTCGCGCGGCATTCGCTCTACCGCTCCAAATCACTGCGCAAAAGAAGATCGGGGGCCTCCAAGCATGGCAGGGTGCGGTCCGCCCGGGCTTCAGCAGGAAGTCCAATTCTCTGCGATTACCTGAGCTCAATACGAAATGCTCTGCACGATAAGGACTTCCAACCATCAAGCTTCGGCGATGTGCTTGTCGACCTGGCCTGGGAAAATCGGGATATCAAACCCGAGCATCTTGGCTTTTTCAGGGGAACGAAAATCGTTCCCGCGCGGAACTGGGACCGCAGCACAGAATGGGACAACGTTCTCGGATACTTTGATCCGGCCGACCGCTACCTAAAGCTGCATGAGTCGCTGCACGCCAGACCTTCCCATTTGCGCGACAACCTCCTGATCGCCCTGGGGGAATCTCTTTTGGGGAGGTACGCGAAAGGCAACCGCTGGCTGGGAAACAGCTGCCTGAAAACTATAGGTGCCCGCTGCTATGAAATCGCGCTGAGACCGCCCCGGGAGAGGGAGTGCTTCCTTTCGGATGCCCAGCTGCGACACTACCTCCGCCTCGCCCGGATGATTCCGGACCCTGTGGATCCGACTATTTTCCGAATCACCATCAACAGTGATGAGGGATTCCTGCCACCCGGCCTTCTGTTCGGTCTGACCTATGCCTGGTACCTGAACAATCTCTACGCGAAGCCGATGGAGTATGAGATGGCCCTCCTTCGCCAGGATTCTGAGTCTCTCATACCACACCAAGCTAAGGAGAGAATCCATAGGCAGGCGTTGATAGGCTTTTTCAGGGAGGATATCTTTGGTCACCGCCACGAGTAAACAACCCTTCCCTCGAAGGCACCGCCTCGCTACGAAACCAGCTGGGAAATGCGGGCTGGCCCTGGGTTTGGGGAGCCCCCTTCAGAGAGCTCTGTGAAGGCGAAACGTTTTTTCTCTCCGAATAAATGGGGGTAGGGCTGTATATAGTCCTTCCAGCGTGACCAATCCAAGGGAGGCACCGCTCCATATGAGTCTGTTCGAAAAAAGAAAAGTAAAAGAACCCGAGGAGGTATTCATCCTCGAAGCACAACTGAAATGTGGGATTTGCAGCAGAACGAAATTCTGGAAGCGCGAATCACAGCTCCATACGAAGTTGCTTACCTTCTTTGAGCTCGAGTGGATGAACAAGACCGCGACCTGCTATGTCTGTGCGCATTGCGGGCACGTACACTGGTTTTTGCCGCCTGAGGAATAGCAGCTGGCATTTTGGCACCGATACCGATCTAAACTGTCGCGGTGACAGCAATATGGAAAATTCTCCGTGACCTCCGCCCATCTCTAGTGTGTAATGGTAGGCTGCGGGTGTAGCCAATAGGTGGTTAGGGCTGTCGTGAAATGCGGCGCAGCATCGAGCGATCGCACTGAAGTTGCGGGCCACTTCACGACAGACCATCAGCCTCTGGGAGATCGATATGGCAAAGCTGGCATTGTTGGGCGGCACACCGGTCAGATCCGGGCCCTTTCCGAGCTGGCCTGAGTTTGGCGAAGAAGAGAAGCGTTTCCTGTTCCTGGTACTGCAAGGAAGAAGCTGGGGTGGTTATCCATCCCCGAACACCTACGCCAGGCTGTTTAACGAACGTTTTGCAGCATTCCAGGGCGCACGTTATGGCATGGGCGCGGCCAACGGGACGGTATCGATCGAGTTGGCGCTGATGGCAGGGGGACTCCGTCCTGGGGATGAAGTCATCATCCCGGCCTACACCTGGATAGGAACTGCCTCCGCCGTGTTGTGCGCTCAGGGGATCCCGATCTTTGTCGACTCCGATCCTGAGACATACTGCATTGATCCCACGGCGTTCGAAGCGGCGATCACGCCGCGGACGAAGGCGGTCGTTCCAGTGCATCTCGGAATGGAAATGGCGGATATGGACGCCATTCTGCCCATCGCCCAACGGCACAATCTCCTGGTGGTTGAGGACTGTGCTCACGCTCACGGTGCCCAATGGAACGGGCGGGGGGCCGGCAGCCTCGGGCACTTC
>DASQID010000346.1:0-4804 GCA_035631775.1 Acidobacteriota bacterium | reverse complement strand
AGCGAGCAACAAAGCCAGCGGGCCTGCGGGCCGCAGCCTGAAAGGGCGCGGCGGCGGGCGGGCATCTGCTTCGTTGCCGCTCCTCGACGATATACACCGATATCGCCTGCGTCGCGGCGCCTCGCATCTGCCCGCCCGGCGCTCGCGCCAAAATGTGAATCTATTCTTGCGCCAGCCCTAAGTCCTTGGGTATTTGAATCCTCCTGTGAAAATGGGACCAGGGGCCGGGGATCAGGGAAAGGCGTGGAACTGGGAGGATTTTTTGAAGAACCCCAGTCTGGGAAGTTTCTTTCGCGAAACTCCACGAATCGCCCATCAGGTCAGGCCCCACGAAAATCTAAAATCTGGGGACGTCCCCCGTCTTTACCTTGCCATCCAACCGCCGTCCACCACCAGGATCGAGCCGTTTACATAGTCGGAAGCGTGGGAGGCGAGAAACACGATCGCGCCCCGCAAGTCGTCCGGCTTTCCCCATCGCCCGGCAGGTATGCGTGCAAGTATGGCCGGATTTCTGACCGGATCCGTGCGCAGCGCCACGGTATTGTCGGTTTCGATGTATCCAGGTGCGATTGCGTTTACCTGAACGCCCCCGGCCGCCCACTCGTTGGCTAGCGCCTTGGTGAGTTGCCCGATCGCTCCCTTGCTCGCCGCATAGCCCGGCACCGTTATTCCTCCCTGAAAAGCCAGCAGAGAGGCGATGAAGATTACCTTTCCCGATCCCCGATCCACCATCCGCTTGCCGATCTCGCGCGTCAGTATGAATTGGGAGTTGAGATTTGTTTCGATCACCTCGTCCCAGTAAGCGTCCGGATGCTCCGACGCCGGCTTTCGCAGAATCGTGCCGGCATTGTTGACCAGGATGTCGATCACATCGAAATCCGCAAGAAGCCGTTGAGCAAGTCCACGCACTGCCGAGCGGTTCCCAAGATCGCAGGAATAGCTTGTGAATTTGCGGCCACGTTCGAGGATCTCACGTTCCACCTCGCTCCCATGAGGTTCCAGCGACCGGCTGACTCCCACGATCTGGGCGCCGGCTTCTGCCAGTGCTATGGCCATTGCTTTACCCAGACCCCTTCGACAACCGGTGACAACTGCGATTCTGTCTTCCACTCGAAATAGATCCAGTATTCCCATCGAGCGTACCTCGGCCTTGTGAAAGAAATCCGTCTCGTGACAGCACGGGGATTATACCCTGTGCCCTCCTCGTCGCAGTGATGATATGATCCCACCATGCTTTGCCTGGCCCTGATCGCTCTCTCATTTTGTCTTGCCGCCTTCCAGACGCCGCAAAAGCCCCCGGTAATCGTTGATACTGATGCCGGTACCGACGATCTGATGGCTATTTCCTATCTGCTCGCCGGCGGGGAGGTCGACTTGAAGGCCATCACCGTGGTCAATGGTCTTGCTCACGTCGAGAAGGGGGCGAAAAACATCCTCGGACTGCTGGAGCTTGCCGGCAGAAGGGACATTCCCGTTTTTATCGGCGAGTCCCATCCGCTCGCCGGCAGTGCGTCATTCCCGGAGGAATGGCGCCGGTTGTCCGATGATTTTCCCGCCCTGGAGCTGCCGCAGAGCGTGCGGTCGCCTAAGGGGCGTTCCGCGGTTGATTACCTTGCAGAGGAAATGCGATTACCGCCTGGCGGACCCAGTTTGAGGATACTGGCTCTAGGCCCGCTCACCAACATCGCCAGGGCACTCGACGCAAATCCCGGCCGCGTGCGAGGCATCCGGTCTGTGGTCATTATGGGAGGGGCGATACGTGTCCCCGGAAACCTGGGAGATGGAGGGGTCTTCAAAACCGAGAACAAATCCGCCGAATGGAATATGTATATCGATCCGCTTGCGGCGAGTCATGTTTTTGCCTCGGGCATTCCGATCGAACTGGTGCCCTTGGATGCCACAAATCGCGTTCCAATCGATTCTGCCTTCGAGCGCACGTTTTCGAAGAAGGCCGCAACTCCACTCAGCCGGTTCGTTTCGAGGCTCTTCTCCAGCGAACGAGACCTCATAGAGGACCACGCATTCTATGCTTGGGATCCTCTGGCCGCAGTGGTTCTCACGCATCCCGGAGTTGCCAGATTCGAAGACCATCATTTGGAAATCGGGATGAAACCTCCGTCGGAGGGGCAAACGCGTGTTCTGTCCAACCGGAGTCCAAATGCGATGGTGGCTGCGGACGCGGATTCTGCAGCGTTTACGAGGCTTTTCATGGCGGCCTTCTTTCCTAAAGCGCCCCGAAGGCACTAATTTCCCAGGAAAATCCGCCACGAATTCCACGAACCAGACGAACGATTAATGGCAGACGTTACTTCATAGGGTGAGGAGCGGTGCGATTTCTTGAACGCCTGAGCAAGTATTTGATCGGGATAGGCCTGCCTGGCCTCTTCACTATCTCGCTGCTGGACTCCGCTGCCGTTCCAATGGTCGGCGGGCCGGACGTCGTCATCATGCTGCTGTCCTGGCGCAGTCCGGCCCAGCTGCCGGCGATCGTTTTGGCTGCCTCAATCGGTTCGATGCTTGGCTGCATCATTCTTTACCGGATCGCAAAGGCCGGAGGACGGATTGCCCTGGATCGCCTGTCCCCGGAAAGGCGCGCCCGGGTCGTGAGTATGGTTGAACGCAATGCGACCTGGGCTGTCTTCACATCGGTGGTGATGCCGCCTCCATTCCCAACCAAAGCGGTGATTCTGGCGGCGGGTGCCTTCCACGCACCTTTGGGCTCGTTCACGGTTGCGGTCCTGATCGGACGGCTGGTGCGCTATTCAGCGATAGCCTGGCTGGGGGCGCGGTTCGGTGATCAAGCGGCTCAGGTGATCAAAGCGCACTACATCGCGATCCTCGGTGTTCTGCTGGGAGCGGTTCTCGTCTTTCTGGTTTCACGCCGCACGCGGCGGAAAGGAAGTCGAGGTTGATCCCGGATTCCTGGCAGCCTCACGGATTATCCCTGAAACACGGGTTGAAATTGACCGGGTGGAATGCGAGTATTTTCTCCTTCAGGCGGGCGGGAGCCCGGCGCGCAATGCTCTGAGAACGGGCTAAAGTCAGTTCGACAATTCAGTTAAGAGAGGACCTCGGCAACATGGAGATTAGTCCCGGAGAAAAGATGATCATACTTTCGGGCATTCAGCCTTCGGGCAATCTGCACCTGGGCAATTACTTCGGCGCCGTGCAGCAGTTCCTGGAGTTTATTGCCGCCGGACACCGCTGCTACTATTTTCTGGCCAACTATCACGCGCTGACCTCGCTGCGGGACCGCGGCCGATTGCTGGAGCTGACCCGCAGCACGGCAGCGGATTACCTTGCCCTGGGGCTCGACCCCGAGCGATGCTCCGTTTACCTGCAGAGCGACCTGCCGGAGGTGTGCGAGCTTCAGTGGATCCTCACCACGGTAACGCCGATGGGATTGCTCGAGCGCTGCCATGCGTACAAGGACAAGGTCGCACAAGGTCTTCCCTCGGATCACGGGCTGTTCGCCTACCCGGTGCTGCAGGCAGCCGATATCCTGATCGTGCGCGCGAACCGGGTTCCGGTGGGGCAGGATCAGAAGCAGCATGTTGAAGTGACCCGGGACATTGCACAGTACTTCAATAGTTCATACGGCAATGTGCTGACCTTGCCGGAGCCCTACATCCCCGAGCAGGTCGCGGTTGTTCCGGGACGCGATGGAAGGAAGATGTCAAAGTCATACGGCAACACGATTGAACTTTTCGCTGCCGATGAGGAGGTGCGCAAGCAGATCTTTTCGATTGCCACCGATTCGGCAACAGTTGCCGAGCCGAAGGACCCGGACACGAGTACGCTTTATGCAATTCTGAAGCTTTTCTGCAATTCCGAGGAGCAGGAGCACTGGGCCGATCGCTTTCGCAGCGGAGGATTGAGCTATCGCGAGGTTAAACAGGCGATATTCGACAAGTTCATGGAGAAGTTCGGACCCGTGCGGGAACGTCGGAAGCTTCTCGATAGCGAACCTGACTTTGTCGCAGCCGCCTTGCGTCGAGGTGTCGAGCAGGCGCGAGAAGTGGCCCGCCCTCTGGTCCGGCAGGTCCGCGACGCCGTTGGGATTGCGGATGAAATTCGGTGACAGGCACCTTATTTCACAGTTGAGATATGATTCCGCGATCAGTCGGCGCGGTGAAATAAGGTGCCTGTCACCGAATTTCATCCGCAATCACTCGAAGGTGTATCCTTCCTCGCCGTGCTGTGAGAGATCGAGACCTTGAATCTCGTGTTCTTCGGAGACCCGCAGGCCGACCATCAGGTCCACGAACTTGAGGATAAGCAGGCTGCCTACAACCGCGAGGACCCATGCAACTGCCGCGCCAAGGAACTGGTTCCAAACCTGGTGTGCATTCCCCTCTATAAATCCTACCGGCATGGCGTTGCCCCGGGCATCCTTGAAAACCGCGTTGATCGCGCTCGACGCGAAAATTCCCGTCATGAGTGCTCCCACCGTGCCCCCGGCCCCGTGCACGCCAAAGGCATCCAGGGAGTCGTCATAACCGAACATCCCCTTCACTTTGGACACCATCAGATAACACACGACACCGGCGACCAGGCCGATGACCAGGGCCGGCATGGGTCCGACAAACCCGGACGCAGGCGTGATCGCAACCAGTCCGGCAACCGCGCCTGAGATGGCTCCAAGGGCGCTCGGTTTGCCGTTGCGAATCCACTCAGCACCGGACCAACCGACGGCTGCAGCGGCAGCGCCGAAGTGGGTGGCGACGAACGCGCTCGTCGCCAGGCTTCCGGCTGCCAGAGCGCTTCCCGCATTGAAGCCGAACCATCCCACCCAGAGCAGGCA
>DASQID010000345.1:0-16431 GCA_035631775.1 Acidobacteriota bacterium | reverse complement strand
CAGGCTGCGGCCCGCAGGCCCGCTGGCTTTGTTGCTCGCTCCTCACATACCACCCCGGGTATAGCTCGTCGCTCGCGCCTCGCCAGCGGGCCTGGGGGCCAGCAGCAAAATGTGAAGTTATTCTTGCGCCAGCCCTAAGGCTCAAGAAACTCAGATAAATCACCAATTCGTTACTCCTTGCCAAAAATGTGCGGGTATTGGGCGATTTTAGCGTCCCAATCTTCCCTGGCGGTGAAACGGATTACCGTGTAGCCGAGGTCTTCCATCGAGTCTGTCTGGGCCTGATCGCGCGCATGACGCTCGGGAAATTCGTGGTGAGGCCCGTCAATGTAAACGACCGTCTGAAACTCTCCATAGATAAAATCAGGCCGCGTCCGGCAGGCTTCAATGTAAACCTGAGCATCTGAAGGGAGGCGAAGCTTGTATCGCTCAAGGTGGTCAAGCCAGTCCTTTTCCAGGCTCGAATCAGACTTTCTCTTCAGTTGCTCCAGATGTCCCGCCCGCGGAGCACCCGCCGGACTGGCCTGAACGATCGATGTCGAGAGCTTCATCAACAGCTCTTTGGCCGCATGACGGTCGAGGAAACCATGGTCGAGCTGGTTCACATAGCTCATGAGGCAGTCATAACAGGCGGCCTCGCATTCCTCTCTTGCTCTCGGGGCTCTCCGTAGATCTGCTCCGCTCTGAGGGTCGAAGTGCATCAGGTTCAGGGCCTCGCGGGAAACGGCAGCGAGGGCCTGTGGATCATCGAGAAGGTTGCGAAGCACCCCGGCGCCGCCTTCCGCCGACTCATAGAAGAGAATCAGTCTTCTGTTATCCCGGTCGGGAAGCGCCTCCACTGCCAATTCGCTGTCTTCGAGCTGGTAATGCACCTGGATGGCGCTCTTGAAGGCGGCTTCGAGCGAGGCCATCGTTCCGAGATCGAGTTCCACGGCCGGCTGGAAGAGCAGGCAATTCCGGCGATCCTCGACAAATGGAATCACTCGCATCGTGCGCGCGGCATTGGGATCCTGCTCGTCGTCTTCGGGGTCCTGGGGGTTCTTCGACCAGTAGCCACGGTCGACATCGAGAACAAATCCGAATTGCCCCTGGTCCTTCCTGCGCACCCAGCCGAGATTGACTCTCCAGATGGTCGCTGCATGGCCGTAAGTCAAAGTAGCGAGCACGGAGCTTCCATCGACCACCCGCGCCGTTTGATGGGAGGGCTGGGTACCGGGCTCGGCAAATCGAACGGCGGAGATGATTTCGTAGCCCTGCCGCAGCCTCTCTTCCTCGTCCGAGTTGATCTTGTCGCGCCTCCTGGTTGAGACATTTTGCAGGCGGAGCAATTGCCGCAGGGGAGGACCGAGCAGCTTCCCACACCTCTCACAGAGATCCGGCCCCTCGTTTTCTTTGGCCGGATGCAAGTATCCGCAGTGCTCGCAGCGCTTCACCCAGCGCGTCGCCAGTTCTCTCTCTTCCTCGCCTACAGGCAGGATCACCTTGTTGATGATGTAGCGGGAGCCCTCGTGATAGATGATTGCCCTTGGTCCGAACTCGGAGATGGCCAGGAAGCGCGGACGCGACAGGAACTCATCACGATCACTTCTGGTCCTGCGGCCCGGGATATAGGCCGAAAGGGGCAGCCGCGGAAAGTTGTAGCCGGGGAGAAACCCCTCGCTCGCAAAATACCGGTAACTGTAAAAGTCAGACTGGATCACATTCTCCGACTGGGTCAGCAGGTCGAGCTGTGCTTCCGCTTCGCGCCGGAGCCTCTTGGCCTGTTCCTTTTCGAAGGACGATCGGGTTGCGTCGCCAATGATCCTGTTCTGCAGCTCGCGCTGTGACATTGCCGCCTTGTAGAGACCCCGCCAACGATCGCAAGTAGCGTCAAAATTCAGGGTGATCTGATTTAGCACCTCGTCCGTCCAGCGTTCGCTATTCCAATTCGATTTAGCCAGATCTTCCTTCATGGTGGACAAAACATGCTCCACCCGGCCGCGAGCCCGCCGCCGCGGTGCTTCGGCTTCGATGCTGAACCTGACCTCGTCGAGCAGTTTCAGCGAGGGCTTTTCCCCGGCAAGGTCCAATATGTCCCTTAACGAGCTACCCAAATCCTGGCCGGTCTCAGCCAGCCAGATCGCCTGGACATGGGCTCGAACGAGGTCTTCGTTGGCGAGGTCGAGGCGCGGAGTGGTCACGCTTCCCATGACCATGCGCTCCGGCCGCTTGAAGAAGTAACGGTCGTGAGGGCTGCCGGTCGAGCAATAGGAGAAGACCAATGCCGGCTGTCCGCTTCGCCCGGCGCGGCCGCTGCGCTGTGCATAATTGGCTGGAGTCGGCGGAATGTTGCGCATGTTCACCGCATTGAGTTCGGCGATATCGACGCCAAGCTCCATGGTCGGCGAACAATAGAGGACCGGCAGAGAGGCCCGGCGGAATCGATCTTCACGCTCGATGCGGAGCTCGTAGGGGACCTGCGCCGTGTGCTCGCGCGCTTCCAGCCCCTTCGTCTCCCCGGCGATCGTCTTGTAGAAATCGACGAAGAACGGATTCGTGCGGCTCCCCTCGGCAGCTTCCCTCGGGACGCGGATGGGATCGTGGAAGGCTCGCGTTCCGTCGCCTGCGAGCCAGATCATGGCATCGGCCTGGAGCAGATAGCCTGGCACATCCGTTTCGTCCTCGGGCTCCCTGATCCTGGTGATCAACCCCGCTTTTTTCAAAACCTCCAGGAGTTGCCCGCAGATCAGTTCGGTTTCGTTCAGGCTGAGACGCGGCGTCCCGTTTTCGAATGTGGAGGGACGGCGGAGGTATTGGCCAAACCCGCCCCGAGGGGACAGGTAAACAAAACCACCATAGTCGCTCGGCCGGGACGAACGCGGGAACAGAATGCCGGCGTGTTCCATGCGCTCGTTGTCGTCGATCGCCCAGGGTTCCTTGAGCCGCTGGCTGCTGCGCTGCTGCAGTCTCTCGTGGAACGAGGTATCGAGATAATCCACCTTTATCGCCAGGGAGCGGCGCATGAAATCCAGCAGGACCTTGCTGATCTTCGCCCGTGTTTCAGGCGAGGCCCCGGTGAGGGCAGCGTGGCAGTTGCTCCACAGATCCTGATCGCGGCACAGATCATCAAGGGACTCGTAGCGGATTTCAAGCAGACCGCATTGCTCGAGATTCGGCGAGGTAATGCGCCAACCGCGGCGCTGATCCATGTAAATCCGGTATCCGATGAGGTCGCGCAAGGCGCGGTCCGTTTCGATTCGAGCCGCATATCGGACGTCTGGATCCCGCGAATATAGAGCCAGGGGCAGATCAAGCGCATCGAATACCCTCTGGGTAAGCGCGTCATGCCGTATGCCCTCGTCGCCTGTAACGCAGGCGGCGCGATACAGAGCCGAACGCAGCAGGCCGATCTCGATGAAGTCGTTGAAGTGGCCGGCCTGAAGAGAGGCATCCTGGCGGTTGTCCGTGAAGCTCAGGAGCTTTCGGGCTTTTTCCGGCAGGCTCTCCTCTTTGCGAAGACTGCGGATTGCCGAGAGGCTAAGTATCGTTGTCGCGGTGCTCCTGCCGCCCGTGCCTAACGAGGTGAGCTTGCCGATGTCGGTTAACTGTCTTGATCCATAAGCCACTCCGCAGTTCAGGCAGAACCGGAACGGCGCCGGGATGAAATGGCAATTCTGTCCCCTCTCGGATTCACTTCCGTCGGGTCCGATGCGAACCGCGGCGGGAAGATGATCCCTGAAGGTCGACTTGATTCGAAGCGTCCCTCTGTGTCCCTCCAGCCAGTCCTCGGGAATTCGCTGATGCACTTCACTCGGATCGGCCGGCCACGGGTCCGACGTGTTGAGATAGAGATACCCCGGCTCATTGTCTTCTTCCCAGGCACGATCCGTGAGTTCACGAGGTTCGAAGATCCGCGCCCCTGCTTCGTTTTTCCGCTTGCGGACGCAATAGTATTCCTGGCCGCATTCCCGACAGAAAACCACCGGCAGTAGGACCTCCTTGGGGTCGGCGCCGGGCACGAATCGCTGGCCATGGACGGTGATATAGCGGCCGCCCTCGCCGCGGAGGGACGCATAGACGGCATCGCCACGGCTGATGAACTGGTGGAGCCGGAAGGCGAAGGCCGGGAATCCGTTTTGAGGATTTCTGCAGAAATAGCCGGCGAGCAGGCCTTGCTGAATTGCCTGGACGCATCGGCTTTCGGGCGTACCGGTCAGGCGACTTAAATCCTGCGCTGCTCCGTAGTCACCGGAAATTGACTTTGGTTTGCTCCGAACGAGTCTTGTGCTGCCTGGCTCCGTTGTGATTCCGAAGGTTGACTCTATCCAGATGGAGAGGCAATCCCGTATGAAGTTGCCGTACTCTGCCGGCGGTTGTCGATTCTCATCGGCAATCCGGCTAGTGAGTTCAGCGATAAACGATGGATCCGCGGTGCTTCGTTCCGTGGTGGCCCGACGCAGCGTTTCACCTATCACGTGTTCGGGCTGAACGGGAGATCCGAACAAGATGGATCCTACACGGGCGACTTCGGCCTGCTGTTCCGCGAATGTTCCGGAGCCGGCGAGCGTCGCAGATGTTCCCACACATTGAAGCTGGGTGGCGGAGAGGATGTCCCGAACCCGACGAACGAGCAGTGCCACGTCCGCTCCCTGGCGCCCCCTGTAGGTGTGCAATTCGTCAAGAACCAGGAACCGCAATCCCTGTGCTGCCCGGATCAGGTTTCTTTCCCTGGGGCGGGTAAGGATCAGCTCCAGCATCACGTAGTTGGTCAGCAATATGTCGGGAGGATTTGCGAGGATTTCCTGTCTTTCCTCATCCTTTTCCTGACCGGTGTAGCGCCTGAAAGTGACGGGGCCCTTCCCGTCGGTATAGCCCTGGCAAAGGAATTTCTGGAGCTCACCGAACTGGCTGTTGGCCAGGGCGTTCATGGGATAGACGATAATTGCCTGCACTCCGCGGCCGGAGCCGTTTCGCAGCACGTGATCCACGATTGGGATGATGTATGCCAGGCTTTTGCCAGAGCCGGTTCCGGTGGTCAGGATATAGTTGCTGCCTCCACGGGCAATGCGAACGGCATCGGACTGATGCCGATGCAGCTGAAGCGGCTTGCCGGTGGAATCTTTGTCCTTGCCGATGAGGAAGACGCGGCTGCATCCGGCTTGCAGCTCTCCCTGATTGACCAGATCATCTATCAGGTCACCGGGTTCGAACGATGGATTGAGTTGTATGAGTGGTTCCGGCCATAGCAGTCCATCGCCCAGGCTATGGTCAACCTGCTCTTTAATCCTTTCATCTCGGATCTGGATGAAGCTGGATATGTAAGATGCGTAATCGGTTATGAGCCTGTCGCGTAGCTGGAAGACGTCCATCCTCTGCCGATCTCCAAGACTCTCGGAGATGTGCCGAATCTACAAATCCACCTGCTCCAGCCCGCAGAGAACGGGGAGGCAAACCTGCATCCGAGTGGGGGAATGGCGCCATGCTACTCCATTAGTAACATTTGCGAAAGACAATCTATGAAGATTCGTTAATTTCTGATGATCGAATCTTTAAAACTCTCAGATACGCCGCAAATGGGAAGTAGTGGAGCCAAGGGGCAGCATTGCGGCCTCTCGCTGGAGAGAAATCCGAATCCTGCAACGTCGCAATGGCCTATAATCCGACGCGGCATGTGGCACTATGGTCGATTCCGCCTCCGGGTCGCGACTCGAGGTGTGCGTACATTTGCGCCACGGTGCGCAGTACTGGGCAATCAGCGCTCAGACTGTGAAGCATAGGGAAATGCACAGCGAAGCTGACGGCGTAGAGGCGCCATATGGGGGGAGAGATGAAGAGTCCTGCACGCAAGGATGAATCGGGGCAGCCGCCTGAAATCGCCGAGATCGCCAAGTTGGTATTGGTCATCTCGGGCGTGGCCATCCTCGGGATTTCGCTGGTTTCACTAGGGGGCGCTGCTTGGAGTGGATCAGCGCAGTTCGCGGAAACCAGCCGGTTGGTCTTCAACGCCTTGCTGCCGCTATTGGGCACGTGGGTTGGTACGGTTCTCGCCTATTACTTTTCGAGGAAAAACTTTGAGAGCGCGAGTCAAAGCGTCGAACGAATGGTCACTTTGACCGTGGAGCAGAAGCTTGGCCAAATGTTCGTCGAGAAGGAGATGATGCGTCCCGGCCAGATCACGCTCTACCAGATTCCTGCCGGCAAGACGCCGAAGGATGTTCTGCTCAAAGATCTTCGCAGTAAGCTCGGCGGGAAGATCACACGCATTCCGATCGTCGATTCCAGCGGCGCCATCCTGTATATCGTTCACCAGAGCGGGCTGTTCAAGTTCTTCGCCGAGAAGGCACTCGAAGGCAAGGCTGCGGATATCGATAAACTGACCTTGCAGGATCTGGTCGATGACGCGGAGCTGAAGAACTGGGTAGCTAATATAGTCTACGTTTCGGAGCAAGCGTCGGTCGGCGATGCCAAAAACAAGATGGAGCAGCAAACGGGCTGCCAAGATCTCATCGTCACGAAAACGGGCAACAAGACCGAACCGATGCTCGGCTGGATGACCAACGTCGATATCGGGCGCCTTTCCAAAGCGTGAGTTTCACCCGCGGATACGTCAATGACAGTTCATGATGTCGACAGCTTCCTCGAGGGAGGCGCTGAACCGAAGTGCAAGGCGCACGTCTCGAAGTTCTGCCGAGCCGTTGCATCAGGGCATCAGGCTTTTGTCCCATGTTTCAGGCATTTCCAACCTCGAGAGGTTTTTGGCAGCAGCAGAGCGTTCCGCTAGATTTCCTTCACGGTAGGAAGGGGGCTGTCACGACCGCCCGATGCGGCCGAGCGCAACCAATTCTCGTCGAACGTTGGAGGTCGAGTGACGGTGAACCCAGACATCACGAAGGAGAAGTTCTGAGCCATGATCGGGCCGGGATGATCGTCGCGGTTATCGTGCGGCATGCGCAGGCGGTCGCACGATACGTTGGCTGACCGGAGTGCGTATGGGAAAGACAGTGGTGTTTCTCGGTGCGGGTGCCACCAAGGCATGCAAAGGCTTTCTGACCAACGAGATCCTGCCTGAAATTCACAGGCGGATGGCAGATCCGGCTTCAGGTTGGTCTTTGACTCTTCTCAAGCGTTTCCTGGAAGGGCAGTTTCATGTCACTTCCGTCTCGCCGAAAGAACATTACCCGGGCCTTCCTTTGGTGATGAGCCTGATCGACACAGCACTCGGCCGACGTCAGTCTTTCGGTTCGGATTGGGATGTCGCCGCGGTTTCTCAATTGCGGGAAGAGGTGGAGTTCGGGATCTTCGACCTGCTTGAGGAGAGGCTGGAGAAATCTCCGACGAATAACCACTGGGACTTGCTGAACCGACTCTATCCTCCGGGCGGCGAAGAACCATGCGTGATCAGCACCAACTACGATCTGATCGTGGATACGGCGCTCATGTTTCTCAGCGAGAGTCGGCCGCTCGCGGGAGCAATGCCCGAGGGCAGGTTACCCGACTATCGGTGTCACATCAGCACGGATTTCTACCGAAACGAACCGGCGCGTTTCGGGACTCTTTTGAAGCTCCACGGATCGTTGAATTGGCTTTACTGCAAGACTTGTCTGCGCATGGAGCTCGGGGCGTCGGAAGCCAGGTCATACCTCAAAGTCCTGGGTCGACTGGTCGGGCCAGATCTCAAAACGAGTTACACTGACGGTCACCCGTGCCCAACCTGCGGTACGAAGTTGCGCCCGCTGCTGATTGCGCCAACGCACCTCAAGGATTACCGCAACCCGCACCTCGCGCAGGTATGGTACGAAGCCGAGTGTGTGTTGCGCGAAGCGACGCGGATCGTCTTTGTCGGCTATAGTCTGCCCGACGACGACGTGGAAGTGGTTTACCTTCTGAAAAGGAGCCTCACCAGGGCTAATCCTCCGCAGATCACGATAATCGAATACGACAAGGACTATCCTGATCTGCCTGTGACCGACCACGCCGCCGGACGACGATACCGGACACTGTTCGGGGACGATATCGACTGGCATGCGTGTGGTCTCGACGACTGGCTTATGAGACAGCAACCAGGTGTGCAGAGATAGACTGCGCCATGTTCCAAGTTGCGGTCGTGCATTGACCAACTTCGCGTGACTTGGATACGTCCGTCTCAGGGCAGTCCGACTGTCATCGCCAGGGCGATGTTGTATATACGGGCCTTTCCGCTTTGCTCGCCGCGCAACACGACCTGTGTCGGCACGATCTGCCTGACGAAGACGCGGGTGAGCGCCTCGAAGTCGAAGATGCGATCGGGCACATTCGCGACTTGCATCACGTTGCTGATGGTGCGTATCTGCGGCCGCCAACGCGCGCTGAGCCACCTGGAGAGGTCGTCGCGCACCGCTTTCTCCAGTTCGTCCCGCCTTGCGTGACCACGCGTGTAGCTGCCGTCTGACATCCCGATCTTGACCTCAACGCTCTCGCCGCCCAGGCAGCGCTCCGCAAGTGCGTCAGCGACGTGGCTGTGGTTCGGACCTTCATTCGACCGCCCAACGACCGCCGCGAACACGGCCGTGAGTGCCAACCCGTGTGCGAGGTCGTCGATGCCATACGGCCACCGTCGAGTCCGTCCCAAAAAAGACGAAGTCTTTCCTCGGCCCCCGAAGCGCCTTCGCACCGCCAGACGACGGGTCCCCGCCGGATCTCCGGTTCCTGCTGGAGTCGCTGAAGCAGGGTATCGGCAAGAGCATTGACCTGTTCCAGAGGGTGCTCGACGGCGGGGAGTTCCACATTCCACATCGGCGCCTTCGAATATTCGACCCACGACTCTGCCGCCGGCTCCGCCCAGCATGCAAGGCGGTCATCTGCCCAGGACCGATGCCGAGGCAGACCCTCCGGACCGAAACACTCCTTTTCTATTCCTTCCGGCAGTGCTTCCATCGAGACGACCTCACAGGCTTCGAGGAGGCGACTGTTCCACGCCATTCGCTCCAGCATGAAGAAGCGGTCGATCCCGATCTCAAGGTTGCTCTTTTGCTGAGGATAGACATCATCCCTTGGCACCGGAGCCTCTCCCCGGTGAGGCGGGAAGTAGATGCGATCGAAGTCGTAGATCTGCTCGAACTCGCCGTAGGGGATGAAAACGAAACAGCCGCGTTGAGCCTGCAGCCGCCAGAGCTCGGGGACGTTGACGCGGATGACCCGCGGCTCCGGCCATTCGGGACGGGCGATCTGAATAGATTTCCAGAACTCGCTGAGATCGCGGCTGTTCACGCAGATGATGCAGCTCGATTCGTCTTCGCGGAGATCGTCCGGTAGTGCGTCCGCGGCAAAGAATCCAGCGATCCGCGGCTCCGTCGTGAAGTCCATGTAATTTGTCGGAATCCCATAGTGCTGTGCGATTCCAAGAAGCTCATCCTTGTCGTTCGCGCCATGCGCCATCTCCGGGACGGTGTCCGCCCACGCGGCGAAGCGGGCGATGCGCTCGATCGCTCGTTCCCGCTCGTCGGCACTCTTGCGAGCCAGACTTGCCCGGAGCGGTCGCCAATCTCGTGGCTGACCACGGAACAGGTCATATGCACCTGCGCCCTTTAGCGCTTCAGCGCGTTCGATCGCCTCGAACACGCTGTTCACCCTCATCGTTCTCATTGTTGCCCCCTAGCAGGACCTGATTTCGGGCATCGCCGAGCCTGTCAGGCCGGCGTCCCCCCGACATGGCAGTGCACGAGCAGTGCGATACCTGAGTACAGAGCACAAAGCGTCCCGCCGGGCTTGTTAAGTGGGCCCTAGTATAATGCAGCTCTGGCCGCAATCAAGGACAGCAGAATACCGATACGCATATCCGAAGTTGAGACAGCGACGGCCGCCACCACGACTACGATGATCATGGCGACGATGAACAGCAGCACGATGATGATCAGCAGCAGCGGCAGCAGCACGGGCACCACACCGGCTCCGCCGTGGACGCAAGCGCCACGGGCAGAGTTGCGGGACTGTGCTTCCGACCGGGCGAGGGGCCGGCGATGGTCGTCGATGGCGAAGGGCAGAAAGGCGAAAAAACTATTTCCGGGCTGCGCGCGCGACCGTTTTGGCAACGGAGAGGATCTGATCGCCGATCGCGGTACGCATCTTCTCCGACAGCAGGTCCTTTTCGGCGAGTTTCTCCCACGCGGCCACGGTTCGGTCGGTGGTTTCGGTCACGATCCTCCACAAAGGGCTTGCGGGCAGGCGCGCGGTATCGGCAAAGCGCCGCACCTGATCGGTGGTGATTTCACTCAGGCTGCGGCTGCCGCCGAAAGTCAGGGCGAGTTCGTCACCCGGGATATAAGGCAGGGTGGCGACAAAATCGTAGGCCGGCGACAGCACAGGCGTGCGGCAGTCGGGATATAGGAGAGACCAGTTCTTGAGGTGCATGTCGGCATTACCGATCAGCACGGAAAACACGAGCCGCCGCAGGAATTCGTAAGTCCCGGCTTCGCCTGTTTCCGCCCACAACACGGCGGCGATATTGTCATAACTGCTCTGGCCGTTCTTGTCGTCGGGATAGAGACCGAACTGCGCGCCTTCTTGCCCGCCTACAGGAACTTGGCATTGCTACTGGGGTTTGAAAAAGTCCCTGAGGTGCGACATGACTGCTTGATAGCGCCCTAAGGCAATTCCCTTCCGCAAACACCATTCAAAGCGCGAATCACTGCTGCCGTGTGTCCAGCGTTGGACAATCCGGTTAGCAGTGAGACCTCCATCCTTGTGCAAGCGGTTCTTGATTGAAGCAGTAAACTCGACGTGGGTAAGTTAGTGACCAGGTTCTCAAAACGGTTACCAAGCACTTCAATTCTCGTGACTTATTTTATTCATGCCAGTTTCTCATAGATCAGGCACGGAAACTGCCGATATACCTAGAGTGGTTCTTCCACCCGTCAGATTGGAGGTTGATATGCTGCGCAAACTCGCAATTTGGTGTTTGCCGGTCACAGTTCTGGTCACGGCCATTTATGCCCGGCCAGGTGATGACTCAAAGGAGGTTCAAGAGCTGCAAAAGTAGGCAACTCGATTGGACGATGAGGCAAGGCAAAGCAAAGGAAATCAAGCCGTCTTAGAATCCCTTTCGAAACAGCTTAAGATCCCCGCAGCAACCCTGGACGCACAGCAGCGAAGCACGAAGTTTGGCTTCGGTCAGCTTCTCATTGCCAACTCTCTTGCCCAGGCCAGCGGCAAGACCTTCGACCAGGTGGCACAGGAATTCAAGTCCGGTAAGGGATGGGGTGAGATTGCCAAGGAGAATAATCTGAAGTTGGGCACGGTAGTTAGCAGCGTCAAACGCGCCGGGAATAAGCTGAGAGATGAGCGGATGCAGGCGAACCGCCGTGACCAAGGTGTCTCGCGTCAGCAGGGTGCTGCCGCAGGACCAAAGGGGAAAGGGCCCCACCGCTGATGGATCTCGTTACAGTCTGACGAGCCGGAGTGGCCGGGGTATTTTGTTCGATTTCGTCTTTCTGGAAGGCGTCGATCTGGTGACTTGAGATCCGCTCATCCCCCCTTCCAGCGGGCTCATGCAACACATCTCACAATAGAAGGCAGGTATCTATGAGAACGGAAACAACTCAGCACAGGGTCTCCATCCGAAGAGCATGTCTAGTAACGGCCATTGCCATGGTCCTGTGGAGCGCCGGGGTCCTGAAAGCCCAGTCCGGCACGGCGAAAAAAGATAACAGGGGCTGGGTATTGGTGGAGACGTTTCAGGGAAGCTCAGACACCCTGGGAACCGTCAGTAAATTGGGCACGGCGGTGGGCTACAAGTTCACCCGGCATTTCGAAATCGATGCCGGGGCGCCATTTTATTTTGTACATGCAGCCTCAAGCTCGACGGCCACCGGGTACAGCTCGGGGAACGGGATCGGCAATCCGTACCTCAACCTGCAATTCAGTCTCGACAATTCGGTTACGAGCTTCGTGTCATCAATTTCCGGAACGGCTCCTGTTGCAGATACAGCCAAGGGTCTCAGCACGGGCCGCGTCACGGTCGATTGGGACAACTATCTGGAATTCACCATAGGCAGGATTACGCCTTTTGCGAATCTGGGTTTAGGGAACAGCATCTCCGACACTCATTTCTTCACTCGGCCGTTTACCTCTTTGGGGACAGTCGCTCATTTTGAAGGTGGGGCCAGCGTCCAGGTGTGGCGTGCTCTCAGCCTTGGCGGCTCGGCCTATGCGGATGCACCGTTCGGCCAGCAGAAGGTTTTCAGCAAGCTGATTAAGCGCGGGCAGGTGGGCACGAGCGGTCAGGGCAGGAGTCCCAAAAGCGGGGCGTTTGAAAAGCAGAGTATGACCGTTGGCGACGCGAGCATCGCGCGCGACAATGGGGGCTCGGTCTGGTTGGACCTGAGTCCGGGAGGAGTCGCCGATTTCCAGGTGGGCTTCAGCCGCAGCGTGGAATATGACCTCAATACGGTGTTTTTCGGCGTCGTCCTAAATGTGGGCAACTGGCTTCGCGCCCGGCATTAGTGGCGATCGCATTTTACGGTGAGATCTCTGGTGTGCCTGGGCTCAGATATACATGTATCGGTCACACTGAATTCCGTCTGCAACGAAGATTCAAACCGGGTCAGGCTGCCTTTCAGCAAAGGCACCTGGACGGAAGGTTGAAAATAACCGGCCAACCCTACCCGCACCTCTAAATTATTGAAAAATCGGCGGGTTGGCTGGTTTTTTGCGACATAACCGGTCCAATCTGTGCACGCGCTGGCAACTCTCATGCTCTGTGTGAGTTAGATCCAAGCGGGCAGCATGATTGGCCGGTTATGTCGGCTACGCGGAAGCTCGTGAAGGGTTCCTTCTGGAAAACATCCCCCAAACCCATTCCAACTGCCGCATAACGCAAACCGGAAACATGCAACCTCACTCCATTCCGAAGTTCCGTTCGGGTTAACGACACTGTCCCGAAGTCGTGACCTGGGAAATGTCCGCCCACGTCCCGTGACGACATCCACGTTTCCCTTGAGCCAGACTTTATCGAAACAGTGGGTGTGGAGGCCCGCAGCTATTCAACCGCTGGAATTGATCTGTGAGCCTCCTTGCTGGACTCATTTCAACCGCAGGCGCGCGATGTAATCTTCGATGCGCTGCCCTTCGCCGTCATGCGTCCGGATAGCGATAAAGGTCATTGAAGGATTGCGAACAAAGACATACGCACGAATCAGGATCATCCGTTGCTCGTTTTCCAGCCTCACCATGGTGTGTCGGACTCTCGCCGCGTCGATCCCGCGCTCGTCAAACACGGGTTCCGAATGGATGAACCCGGCCTTGGCCGCGAGCATCGCAGTGATATCGTGCTGACCCCTGTCCTTCATTCCTCGCAATATTATCTCGATTGAGCCCCCCTCCCGTTAACCGTTTCTGCCCCAGTTCGCGGAATACAGATAGGAGAAATTCCAGCAATGACGAAACCCCTGTGATCGCCGGTATTCTCCGTAATGCCCATCGTACATTTTTGGGATCTCAGGCGAAATTGCAGCCAACAAGATCAGATTAGAGAGGAGGACCATCGATGAAACGCAACATCGTATGGAGAGTCTTTTTCGCCACCCCTTTGCAGCCGCGGGCGGCCGTCGCATCGGCCCAAGATCATCGCTGCCCAAACCGGGGCCTTACTAGAGCGCGCCGTATGAACGCCATGGTCACGCTCCACCGCAGGCTCCTCGACGTAATCGCCGTTCTCTGCCTCTTTCCGGCTCTGGCAACCGCCACCGGTGTTCACCCGCGCTTTGACCTGACGAGTCCTCATGGCGGCCCGTTCCCCTCTGACCGTTTCACTGTCCTCGATCTCGACCAGGCCACGCTCCGGCGAGCCAACCTCCCGAAACCGGATTGCGCCGCTCTCCCGTCCGAGTGCGCCGACATCGACGTGATCAACACACTCGACGGCTTCAACCTCCAACCGCGGCTTGCGATCCCCTTCGATGCCGCCATCGACGTGGCGAGCGTGGACAGCAGCAGCATGTTCCTGCTGCGGCTCGGGAGCACACTGCCCGAGACCAATCCCGGCAGCGCCAGGGTCGGGATCAACCAGGTCGTGTGGGATCCAGCGACGAAGACTCTGTTCGCCGAATCGGACGAGTTTCTGGACGAACATACAGTCTACGGCCTGGTGGTCACGCGCGCGGTCCGGGACGCGGCGGGCGATCCGGTAGAGGCTTCTGAAGCCTTCCTCCGCTTCCGCCACGATCTCAATTTCGGTCAGACCCACGACGCGGTCCTCCACGACTATCGGAAGGCGCTGTTGCTCCTGCTCGCCGAGGCACGCCAGGCCGGCGTTCCTGAGCAGGAGATCGCCGTGGCCAGCGTCTTCACTACCCAGAGTGCGACCGCCATGCTCCTGAAAATTCAGCGCCAGATCAAGGAGTCACCGCCTCCGGCCGCCGACTTCTACCTGGGGCCGGGCGGGGTGCGCACAGTGTTCCCGATAGAGGTGTTGACCAGTCTGGAGTTTAAACGCCAGGTCGCGACTTCCCCTGGTTTCACGTCAACTCAGATACCGCTGTCAAACCTCGGCATCGTGCCGGGTACCGTGGGGAAGGTCGCTTTCGGCCGGTTTCTCTCACCTGATTACGAGACCGCGGAGAAGTACATCCCCGCCGTGGGAACACTGGACGGCACCCTGTTGGTTCAGGCGACTGTTCCAGTCTACTTCAATCTGATTCTCCCCGCCGGTATGCCGCCGCCCGGCGGTTGGCCCGTGGCCCTCTTTGGCCACGCCTTCACCGATAACAAAAACAACACCCCCTTTGCAGTCGCTGCTACGCTGGCTGCAAACGGCTTTGCTACTGCTGCTATCAACGTCGTAGGACACGGCGGCGGCCCGCTCGGGACCTTGACCGCCCTTCCTGCTGGCGGCGCGCCGGTGACATTTCCGGCAGGTGGGCGCGGGATCGACCAGGACGGCAACGGCACTATCGATGTTACCGAAGGCGTGTCCGCCGCTCCGCCGCGCGCCATCATCGGCAACCGCGACGGCTTGCGTCAGACCGTCGTGGACCTCATGGCTTTCGTGCGGGCGATCGAAGGTGGCGTGGACGCGGACGGCGACGGCAGCATGGATCTGGATCCGGCGCGGATCTATTACCTCGGACAATCCTTCGGCGGGATCTACGGAACCATGTTCATGGCTGTGGAACCGCACGTGCGGGCCGGCGTCCTCAACGTTGCGGGCGGCCCTATCGTCGATGTTTCGCGCCTCGGGAGCTTCCGGCCCTTGCTGGGGCAAACCCTTTCAAAGCGCACTCCGTCTCTCATCAATGTGTCCGGCATTACATTCAATGAGAACCTCCCGCTCCGCAACCAGCCGGCGCTCGTGAACGATGTGACGGGGGCAATCGCGATCCAGGACTACATCGACAACCAGGAATGGGTGCAGCAGGCCGGTAACCCGGTGGCCTATGCCCCCCACATCCGAAGGGATCCTTTCTACGGCATGGCGCCCAAGCCGGTCATCTTCCAGTTCGCCAAAGGGGACAAGACCGTGGCTAATCCGGCCACGACAGCAGTCCTCCGCGCCGGTGACCTCGCCGACACGGCCACCTTCTACCGGAACGACCTCGCCTTCCTCGCGAACTCTGCGGTTCCCAAGGACCCCCACATGTTCCTTACTCGTATCACGATGCCGTCGATGGCCGCCGTGGCCTTCGCGGCGCAATTGCAGATCGTGACGTTCTTCGCTTCGGACGGGACGGTCGTCATCGATCCCGACGGAGCCGGTGCCTTGTTCGAGTTTCCGTTCATCCTCCCGCTGCCTGAGGAGCTGAACTTCATTCCGTAATGCCCGGCTGACGAATGGGTGCAAACCAAGGACAAGCTCGCACGGGTGCAGCTAAAACATCGGGAGGAAGTTTCGCATCGAGGCTTAGTGTAGTTTCTGTCGCGAAACTGCTTTATCGCGTCGAAAGCGCCCCGGAGGGGCGCCAGCCAATAGCCCCGGGCAAGCGCAGCGCAGCCCGGGGTTGGGATTGTCAAGAATAACCAGAGCCCTGGAGGGGCGACAGATAACCCATAGATTACAAAGGTCTTTCACCCCTGCCGGGGCTCGATATTATACAATATCCTATCCGGGGGCTTGCGCCCCCGGCTACTTGCTTGGGCCCCTCCGGGGCCCGACCTGACGGGCGATTCATCGAGTTTCGCGACAGAAACTAGTGTAGGCCCGGCCTCGTACATCACCTGCAATTTATCCCTGGCCCGTGTGCCGTGGAATTGGAAGTGCGGACGCTGCGACGACTCCAATGGGAAAGTGGCATCGTAGCGTCCGCCCAACATGAGCACGGGAATAGTCACACGAGTGACTAAGTTGAACGGGTCAGCCTCCGGGAGATAGGGAATTGTGAGCTGAAGACCTGCGGACGACAGAATCGCCGCTTTAATTCGCTTCTCGACCACCGCCAGGAGCGTCCCTTGCAGCCCACCCACGCTGTCGGCAAAGAAGGCCAC
>DASQID010000344.1:0-5568 GCA_035631775.1 Acidobacteriota bacterium | reverse complement strand
CACCCGGCGGATCTGATGATCCCCCGCACATGACTGTCTTCTACGCCAAATTGTGATCTTGCTTTTGCGCGAGCCCTTAGAGACGCCACCGCAAAGGTGCGACGGGGTTGTCGCTCATGCGGTACCGGAAACCGGCTGGTAATCAAAGGGTTCCATTGAAAAGCTGCCGTGCCCCTGCGTCAGTGAACGAAGATCGGTGGAGTAGCCGAACATCGCAGCGAGCGGAACAAAAGCATGAATTGTAGCGACCGTACCGAGAAATGCGGTTTCACGGATCTCGGCCCGGCGTGCCCCCAGATCCCTCACGACCGCCCCCAGGAAGACCTCGGGAACTCGTGCTTCCAGGCGCATTACCGGTTCGAGCAACTTCAATCCCGCGAGCGTGAAAGCATTGCGCAACGCCATTGTCAGCGATGCCCGCAAGGGGACCGTCGGATCGGGAAAGTCACTCATCCTCACCTCGAGCACGCGCACCTTGACATCCACGACCGGATAGCCGTCGGCGTCCCCGCTCATGCAGACGACCTCTATGGTTTCCTGTGTCTCGCGCTGCAAAGCGGCCGTCAGGCTGCGCGCCCGGCCCGCGAGCAACGCCTCGACCGGGGGCAAGCCGAGCTCTCCCGCTGGACGTGGACGGGGTGCGATCTCCACGACAGCCCGGCCTGTGACGTGCACGTCGCCGATCTTCTTGTCGAACTCGCCGGAACCGGCCGCCTGTCCGGATACGGTGGTACGGTAGTTCACGCGCGGCCTGCCGAACAGTGCCGCTACGTTGAACTGGCGGCGCATCCGATTTTGCAGGATCTCCAGATGCAGCTCACCCATGCCCGACAAGATCAGCTGTCCTGATTCCTCGTCGGTATGGTAAGTGAAGGTGGGGTCCTCCCGCGCTAGGCGCGCGACCACGTCGAGGAGACGGTCGCGGTCCTCCGACGTCTGCGCCTCGACAGCCACCGACACTACGGGTTGCGGGAAGTGCATTGGCTCGTAGGTGATCGGATGCGCCGGATCGCACAGGGTGTCGCCGGTAGCAACATTCTTAAGTCCGGCCACCGCGACAATGTCCCCGCACTCCGCCCGCGCGACAGGTTGGGTGCGGTCGGCATATATGCGAAGGAAACGTCGCAGGCGGATGGATGCCCCGGAGCGCGGGTGAAGACAGCGGTCGTCGCCCCCAACCGAGCCCGAATAGATCCTCAACCAGAAAAGGTCGGCGCTTGGAGCGGCGACCACCTTGAACACCAAGGCAGAGAAAGGGTGCGAGCGGTCTTGGGCGCGCTCTGCCGGAGCACCGGTAGCGGGCACCTGGCGGCGTGCCGGAGGCCGGTCTTTCGGGGACGGCAGGAAGTCACAGACTGCGTCAAGGATCGGCCGAATGCCCAGGTCGCGCAAAGCTGCACCGCAAAGGACTGGTACCATCTTGGCTGCGAGGGTTGCCTCGCGGATTGCGCGCTTCAGCTGCTCAATCGTAATGGGCTTCTCGCCGAGATAGAGATCCGCCAACCAATCTACGGACTCCGCCGTCCGCTGGATGAGCCTGTCGCGTGCGGCCTGGGCTGCGGCCGCGCAGTCGGCCGGAATTTCGCGCGCGTCCAGCTCCCGGCCACGGGAGGCTGGATCGAAAACCAGCCACTTCATCTCCAGGAGATCGATCACTCCGTCCAAGGACTGTTCCTCGCCATGCGACAGGTTGATGAAGGCTGCTTTTGCACCCAGCCGGCCTTCGATCTCCGCAAGAACGCGTCCGGGATCGGCGCCTGCGCGGTCCAGCTTGTTTATAAATGCCAGTCTAGGCACCCCATAACGATCGGCCTGGTGCCAGACTGTCTCACTCTGCGGCTGGACCCCTTCCACTCCTGAAAAGACGACCACCGCGCCGTCCAGGACGCGGAGGCTGCGTTCCACCTCGGCAGTGAAATCGATGTGTCCTGGTGTGTCGATCAGGTTGATCTGTAAACCGTTCCAAATGAAAGTCGTAGCAGCCGCCGAGATGGTGATCCCTCGTTCGCGCTCATCATCGCGAAAGTCCATCACCGTGTCGCCATCGTGGACCTCGCCGATCTTGTGGGTCAACCCTGCATAGAAAAGAAACCGTTCCGTTACGGTCGTCTTCCCCGCGTCGATGTGCGCTATGATCCCGACATTCCTAACTTTAGCAATGGATTTCGGCAAAACGTTCTGATCTGCTGACAATCCTCCGACCTCCTGTGCCAGACAGAGATTACCCTAATTCAATCTTCTCGCAACGAAAAAGCCTGGACTGACTCTGCAGCCCGCATCGAAGTCGAATTCAGTCGTAACTCAATACCTGTTGAGAGAAGAGGCGGTGAGGGAGTTTTTCCTTTGGCCGGGGATTGATTCCCCGATAAGCCGATCCCGCCGAGGCACCGACGTGACGAGCGTTGGCAGATTCCCGTGGAGTTCAGTTCGTGCGAGCCGGTCCTACGGGTTGCCTTACATCACGCTAAGCAATTCACCATAAACGGCTTACCATGATGGCTCGATAGTTCTTGAGAGGGAGGATCCTCAGCCTTCGAGCCTGTTTGATCCACCGTAACCGTTACTTCCGCCTGGCATTTAACTTGCTTATTAGTTCAGATGTCATCCCGGAAGGGGGTAAAGTTGCCTCGCTCGGGATCACGGTGCAGGTATGAACAACCGGCTCCACGCCGAACAAGGGGAAAGCGTGCTAGAGGCAATAGATATTGGGCCCATCGATATACTGTTCCTGAGGTTGCTCTTGGAACCGAAATCGGAATCTGAAGAGGAGACCGTCGAGGAGTCAGAGCAGCCGGAGAGTCACAACACCCAATACCTCTGATTTCAGGCAACAGGGCTCAATCGCCGGGTGGAACGAAATCCCGGCGGGCATTCTTTCCTGCGGGGTAGGGTAGCCGGGGCCTCTTCCTAGACCCTCACCATCTCTTGGGGTGTGTGCCGCGAGGTTGTAACGAACGCGGAACACACCCCAGGGGGAATCCGATCCCAGCTACTTTTCGAACTGCGCCCTCTCGGTCTCGAGAAGGCTGACGTGTTCCTCTTCCTCGGCTGCAAGCTCGCGGTAAACCTCCCTTTGCGGGCCAGGCGGCAGCCGGTCAGACCGCATCTTGAAGTGGTCCCGTGTGCGCCGTTCCATCGCAATCGCCTTGTCGTAGACCTCAAGGACGTGCTCTTCTTCCTTTTCGAAGTCTATACCTTCAAAGATCCATTTCGACACCAACTCCTCTGCTTTTGCGGGCAACTGTCTCATCCGGGGGTCGAGGTGCACGTGGTACTTCGCCTCGAGCTCGTCAAGGTGGTCTTCCTCCTTGTGATACATTTCTTCCAGCACATCGTGGAGAACCGGATCACTCGTGCGCTGCATCCCGATGCGATAGAACTGGTACATGTCGAGTTCGTACTGCACGGCCTCCTGCACAATTGCCACCTCTTCCTGGTCAGCACCGCGATATCCCTCGACCACCGCATTTTCCCCGCCACAGAGGAAGCATCTTCCATAGGGGATCGCGAATCCGGTGGAGAGCTTCCCGCACGACTTGCATTTCCAGGTGTAGCGGACTTCCGCACAGCAGACGCTGTCGTCCTCAAGGACCTGGTGGCACTTCGGACATGTGGAACCCATTCTCACCCTCCATCAGGAATGACTCAGACCTGACCGGTCGTCTCCACTCGAGTTGAGGCTCTGCTCGGGACGCGGTGCCAGGCCCAGGTATTGAAGCATGCCACGAGCCGCACGCCGGCCTGCGCCCATCGCGAGAATCACAGTGGCAGCACCGGTGACGATATCGCCGCCGGCAAACACTCCAGGAACTGACGTCATTCCGGTTTTCTCGTCAACCTCGATGTAACCCCAACGGTTGACTTTCAGACCCGGTGTGCTCTGAGCGATGATTGGATTCGCCGTCGTGCCGAGCGCATAGACAACCATGTCGACATCGAGCGTGTGCTCGGTTCCGGCTTTGGGGACCGGCCTCCGGCGGCCTGAGTCATCGGGCTCCCCAAGCTCCATCTCGATCACTTCCATTCCGGTCACCCAACCCCGCTCATTGCCCAGAATGCGTACGGGATTGGTGAGCCACTTGGCGATTACTCCTTCCTCGATAGCGTGGTGCAGCTCTTCTGCTCGTGCGGGCGATTCCTTGATGCTCCGCCGATAAACGAGATAGACCTTTTCTGCACCCATTCGCAGTGAAACGCGCATCGCGTCCATCGCGGTGTTGCCGGCCCCGATGACGGCGACGCGCCTCCCCATGCCCACCGGGGTGTCATAGAGCGGACGGCGGAAGCCTTGCATGAGGTTGATGCGTGTAAGGAGCTCGTTGGCCGACACCACTCCGTTCAATGATTCCCCTGGAATGCCCATGAATTTGGGGCTGCCCGCGCCGGTGCCTATGAACACAGCGTCGAAACCCATCTCGCCCATCAATCTCGGGATGGTAAAGACCTTGCCGATGATTCGATCGAGTTCAAAAACTACGCCTTTATCCGCGAGGGCCTGAATCTCGATGTCGATGGTATCGTTAGGGAGGCGGAACTCGGGAATGCCGTACTTCAGCACTCCGCCGGCAACGTGGAGCGCCTCGTAGACCGTGACACCCACTCCCGCCTTGACCAGATCACCGGCGCATGCAAGGCCGGCGGGCCCGGATCCGATGATTGCCGCCTTCTTTTGTATCGGTCTGGTTTCCGGCACTTCGTCCCAGCCGCGCCCGACTGCGAAATCCGCCACGAAACGTTCCAGCCTTCCAATGGCCACGGGCTCGAGTTTGTTACCCACGATGCAGGTCGCCTCGCACTGAACTTCCTGCGGACAGACGCGGCCGCAGACGGCGGGGAGCGCATTGGCATTCTTGAGTACGCGGTACGATTCCCTGAGCTCCTTGCGCGCCAGGGCTGCGATGAAGCCCGGGATATCGATCTCGACAGGACAGCCGGGAACGCAGCGAGGCCTTCTGCATTGCAGACAGCGGTCCGCTTCGACGAGTGCCATGTCCAGGTTATATCCTTGTGCCACTTCACTGAAGTTGGTCACACGGACATGCGGTTCCTGCTCGGGCATGGCCGTCCGCTTCGGTGCTATCGTGCGGATGTTCTTGACCGTGCGCGGCGCACCCTGGGCCGGCGGCTGCGCAGGCGTGGGGACGGCAGGCAGGCCCGCGCTGCCGGGCCGCTGCCGTGCGGTCACCACGGCGGGGTTTGAGCCACCCGAGCCAAGTGCCGCCAGCCTCTTGGCTTCGGCCTGATATCGCAGGTAACACTCATGCTCCTCGCGTTCGAATCGCTTCTGCCTGAGCATCAATTCGTCGAATGAAACGGCGTGGCCGTCAAAGTCCGGCCCGTCGACGCAGGCAAACTTCATTTTCCCACCCACGGTGACGCGGCAGGAGCCGCACATCCCGGTGCCATCGACCATAATCGAATTCAGACTTACCAAAGTCCGGATCCCGTGCGGGCGTGTTAGCTCGGAACACGCCTTCATCATCGGCAGAGGCCCGATCGCAATGACTTCCTCGATGTCCGAGTGCTCCTTGAGGACTTGACCGAGAACCACTGTTACGAAGCCCTTGG
>DASQID010000343.1:0-2720 GCA_035631775.1 Acidobacteriota bacterium | reverse complement strand
CCGCGACCAGGGGGTCAGAGGACCCCCTGCACATGAGTCCTTACCTCGATTGGCGCCTCTTGATGAATCGCCCCAATGGGTGCAATCTTCATGTGGCGGTAATGTTCGCTCCGCAGTCTCCGCGTCCCTACTCCGCGAAGAGATCGATTGAATGTTGACACAACAGGCGAGGAGTCTGAAATGGCGACGATATCGGCAGGTGTGACCAATCCTCTGAAGGAATTGCAGAGATACGGCCAATCGATCTGGCTCGACTATATTCGCCGCGGCCTGATTACCAGCGGGGAGCTCCGTCGACTGATCGAGGAAGACGGACTGCGCGGCGTAACCAGCAACCCTTCCATATTTGAAAAAGCCATCGGTGGAAGCGCGGACTACGACCAAGACCTCCAACAACTGCTCACCCACGACCCTCGAACCGAGATAGGAACCCTGTACGAATCCCTCGTCGTGAACGACGTGCGTATGGCAGCGGACAGCCTGCGCTCGGTTTACGACGAAACCGGCGGGGGTGACGGCTATGTGAGCCTGGAGGTTTCCCCGCTCCTTGCTCACGACGAGGCGGGGACCATTGCCGAGGCAAAGCGTCTCTGGAAAGAGGTCGACCGGCCGAACATCATGATCAAGGTTCCGGCCACACCCGAGGGGATCCCCGCCATTGAGAAACTGATCGGCGCGGGTATCAACGTAAACATTACTCTGATGTTCTCGCTCGGGCATTACGAGGCAGTGGCCCAGGCGTACCTCCGCGGCCTCGAGAAGTCTCCCGACCCCCGGCGCGTGGCCTCCGTGGCTTCTTTCTTCGTAAGCCGTGTTGATACGGTCGTCGATCGCTCCCTTGACGCCGTCCGCACCCCCGAGGCCACGTCACTCAAAGGGAAGATTGCCATCGCCAACTCAAGACTGGTCTACCAGCGCTTCCGCGAGATCTTCCACGGTAAACCATTCGAGAGTCTGCGGCGCCGCGGCGCGCGGGTGCAAAGGGTTCTGTGGGCAAGCACCGGCACGAAAAACCCCGCATACTCCGACATACTCTATGTGCAGGAGCTGATCGGACCGGACACGGTCAACACTCTTCCCCCTGCAACGCTGAATGCGTTCCGCGATCACGGGAAGCCACGGCCGACGCTCGATGAGAATGTCGAGGCAGCACGTGCCGCACTGTCGCGGCTGAAGAGCCTCGGGATCGATCTGAACCAGATCACGGAGCAACTGCTGGCAGACGGCGTCGAAGCTTTTGCGACTTCCTTCAACAGTCTTAAGGCAGGCCTCGACAAAAAACGCCGCGCCATACTTGAAGGGCAGCTGGATCGCCAGACTTTGAGCCTCGGTGAACATCAGGTCCGGGTCGATAAGAGGCTCGAAGATTGGCAGGGCTCGGATTTTGCCGGCCGCCTCTGGCGCAAGGATCCGACCCTGTGGTTCCCCAATCCCGTCCCCGAACTCACGAACCGCCTGGGCTGGCTTCATCTTCCGGAAATGATGCAGGACACGGCACAGGATCTGATCGGATTTGCGGAGGCAGTAAAGGCGGAAGGAATCCGTCACGTGGTTCTTCTCGGGATGGGCGGCTCGAGCCTTGCTCCCGAAGTTTTTCAGCGGACATTAGGAAACGCTTCCGGCTATCCCGCGCTCGTGGTCCTGGATAGCACGCATCCAGATTCGGTCCTGGCTGTGGAGAAGGGCGTCGATCTGCGCCACGCTCTTTTTCTGGTGTCGAGCAAATCGGGCACTACAACCGAGCCCCTTTCGTTCTTCTATTATTTCTGGCAATGCGTCAGCCGGATGAACCAGACTCCAGGCAGCCGGTTCGTTGCGATCACAGATCCGGGGACGCAATTGGAGAAAATGGCGGGCGAACGCGGATTCCGCCGGGTGTTCCGGGCGACCCCCGATGTTGGAGGACGATACTCGGCGCTTACCGCATTCGGACTGGTGCCGGCCGCGCTGATCGGCGTGGACGTTCACACGTTGCTGGAGCGCGCGTGGACAATGGGTGAAGCCTGTGCCTCCTGCCGGCAGGCATCAGAGAATCCGGGCTTGGCCCTGGGAGCAGCGCTCGGCGAACTTGCCCTGGCTGGACGGGACAAGGTCACCTATCTGACCACATCGTCGCTTGCGGCTTTTCCCGCTTGGGCGGAGCAACTAATCGCGGAGAGCACCGGAAAGGATGAGAAAGGAATAGTTCCTGTCGCTTCCGAACCTCCGGGAGGGCTGAGTGCTTACGGTGCCGACCGTGTGTTTGTCCACTTGGGCCTGCAGCAGGATCCGCCGGCTACCACTTCATCGCTGCTCGAGGGACTCAAACGAGCCGGGCACCCGGTCATCGAGATCCGGCTTGCCGAAAAAGCCGACCTCGGACAGGAGTTCTTCCGCTGGGAGTTCGCTGTCGCCGCGGCAGGCGCGATCCTGGGGATTCACCCCTTCAATCAACCTGATGTGGAACTGGCCAAGAAGCTCGCACGCAAGGCGATGACGCAGGGCTCGTCGGCTGAGACCGGCAAAGTCAATACCATCAGCGCGGAGCACGCGGATGAGCTTCGTAAGGCCGTCCAGGACTGGGTTGGCTCCGCGCGGAGTGGCGACTATTTCGGCATTCAAGCCTACCTCGCTCCAACCAGGCAAGCAGCCGCATCCCTCGAGGAGCTGCAGAAGACTCTGCGCGATGTGTCCCACCTGGCCACGACGCTGGGATTCGGGCCACGCTTCCTGCATTCGAC
>DASQID010000342.1:0-9709 GCA_035631775.1 Acidobacteriota bacterium | reverse complement strand
CTTGCGACGGTGATGGCGATCGCAACATGATCCTGGGGCGCAACTTCTTTGTCACCCCGGGCGATTCGCTCGCCGTCATTGCCGAACATGCCCGCGACTGCATTCCAGGCTATCGATCCGGTCTGACCGGTGTAGCCCGCTCTATGCCGACGAGCACCGCCGTCGACCGCGTGGCTCGAAGCCTTGCTATCCCGTGTCATGAGACGCCGACCGGTTGGAAGTTCTTCGGCAACTTGATGGATGCAGGCCTGTGTACGCTTTGCGGCGAGGAGAGCTTCGGCACGGGCTCCAATCACGTGCGAGAAAAAGATGGTTTGTGGGCGGTTTTATGCTGGCTGTCCATCCTGGCGTGCAGGCGCAAGTCGGTGGCGGAGGTTGTGAAGGACCATTGGTTGCGTTTCGGCCGCAGTTATTTCCAACGTTGCGACTACGAGGCGCTCGATGCGACGAAAGCGGCGGAAATGCTGGCGGAAGTGCGCGCGCAGCTTCCTTCGCTTGTGAAGACGCCGATGGCTCGCAGCACCGTGAACTACGCGGATGATTTCAGTTACACGGATCCTGTGGACGGAAGCATCAGCGCCCGCCAGGGAATACGGATCCTTATCGAGGACGGCTCCCGGATTGTCTGCCGCCTGTCGGGTACTGGAACCGAGGGGGCCACGCTGCGTCTTTACCTCGAGCGATTTCGAACCGACGGAGACGAGGCGGTCACGAATGTCTTGAAGCCCCTGCTGGAACCCGCCCTCGGCCTGCTGAAGATCCGCGAGCGGTTTGGGCGTGACCACCCCGATGTCGTCACATAGGAGATGAAGTTCATTTCTGCAGGATCCAAGGTGTCTTCGTCAATCACGGCAGCGACGAGACTCCCGCTGCGACTTCATGGATCTTGCGGCGGGATTCCCCCCAACCTCGAATTCAATGCAGGTGAGAGATGACACACCAAGTTATAATAATCGGCTCCGGTCCGGCAGGCTATACGGCAGCGATATATGCCGCGCGCGCCAACCTGTCTCCGCTTGTCATTGCCTCAGTGCCCAAAGCCTCCCAGCTGCCGGGGGGACAACTCATGTTCACCACCGATGTCGAAAACTTTCCGGGCTTCCCTGAAGGCATCAGCGGACCCGATCTCATGGAGAAGCTGCGCAAGCAGGCAGAGCGCTTTAATACCCAGGTACTCGAGGCGGACGTCGAGCAGGTGGATTTCAAGCCCGGCGGGCCCTTTCGGCTCCGTGTCGGCCAGGATTGGATTGCCACTCGCTCGGTGATCCTTGCCACAGGGGCTTCCGCCAAATGGCTCGATTTGCCGGATGAGATGAAATATCGCAATCGCGGACTTTCGGCCTGTGCAGTATGCGATGGCCTTTTTTTCAGAGACCAGCGCGTGATGGTCGTCGGTGGAGGTGACACTGCTCTCGAGGAGGCCCTTACTCTTTCACACCACGCAGCGCACGTCGTCGTCGTGCACCGACGGGATACTCTGAGAGCCAGCAAGATCATGCAGGATCGCGCATTGGCTATTCCCAAGATCGAATTCATGTGGAACACAGTTTTGACGGGATACGTCGGCAAGGACGTGCTCGACGCGGTCCGGGTGAAGAACCTCGTCACCGGCGAAGAACGAACCGAGCACGTCGATGGTGTCTTCATGGGCATCGGTCACCATCCCAATACGGAATTTTTGCGGGGTGCTGTTGAACTGGATGCTCACGGTTACATCGTGACCCGCAACGGAGTGGAAACCAGCGTAGAGGGGGTATTTGCCGCCGGCGATGTGCACGACAACTATTATCGTCAGGCCGTCACCGCGGCCGGTTTCGGCTGCATGGCCGCGCTTCGAGCAGAGCGCTGGCTCACCCTTCACGCGCGCACCGAGAAGGAGACCGCAGCTTCCCAAGCCACTCTCCGAAAAACCTAGTTTGGGGTGCGGAATGGATTCAGGTGCGGGTGGGCATCATACCCCCGGTCGCGACCTCCGGCCGCGACGCGCGCCGGTCTGATGACCGGCACCACCGGACTTTTCTTTTAGCCAAATGGAAGTTACTTTTGCGCGGTCCCTAAGTTACCAGCGCAATCATGCCTTCAGCCAAAAACGCAAAATCGCACATCGCCTACTATGTTACCTCCCACGGTTATGGCCACGGTGTCCGTTCAACGGACATCATTCGCGCGTTGAATCAGCTGTATCCTGAGCTGGGCATCCTGATTGTCAGTGATCTTCCCATTTCTTTCTTCGAGAACCGCCTTGGAGAGGGACCGTACTTGGTTCGATCCGGTTCCTTCGACGTGGGCATGGTGCAACTCGACTCGATCCGTGTGGACGTTCGCGAGACCCTCGTGAAAGTGCTGCGTCTGTATGATAGACGAAATGAGCTCGTCAAGCAGGAAACGGAGTTTCTACGCAGCAATGCGGTGGGGCTTGTCGTAGTCGACATTCCCGGGATGCCACTGGAGTCCGCGGAGATCCTGGGTATTCCCGGAATTGCCGTAGGCAATTTCAGCTGGGATTGGATCTACTCGGCTTTCATCCCGGGCGATCCGAGGTGGTCTGCTGTCGTGAGGTATTTCAAGGAGGCTTACTCCAGATCAAACCTGCTGCTACGCCTTCCCTTCAGCGCGGAAATGGGCGCCTTCCCGCATATCGAGGACATCCCGCTGGTTGCCTCTCCGGGCCGAAGCCGAAGACAGGAAATCGCTGCACTGACCGGAGCCGATCCCGGCAAGAAATGGATCCTGCTTTCCTTTACGTCGCTGGATTGGGATGAGGCGGCGATCGACAAGGTAGAACGTCTCAACCAGTATGAGTTCTTTACGGTCCTCCCCCTGGAGTGGAGGCGGAGTCACATCCGGTCTGTCGATCGGGATAGGGTTCGTTTCCCGGATATTGTCGCATCGATGGACGGTGTCATTACGAAGCCCGGTTTCGGCATCCTCAGCGACTGTCTCGTTAATGGCAAACCGGTGATATATGTCGATAGGAGCGACTTCTCGGAGTATGAGGTTCTCGAAGCCGCCATTAGGAAGTACTTCAAGCATTGCCACATTCCTGTCCGAAAGCTTTACCAGGGGGACGTAGAGGAGGCGATCGAGAAGCTATGGAGCCAACCGGAACCAAAGATGTCTATACCGGGAGGCTGAGCGGCTGTTGCTGCCCGGAGAATGCGCGAATTCCTGGATAGGCACATCTGACAAAGGTGTGGTTCAGGCTCTAACGTGGCCTTGGAGGAACGACAAATGAAATCTTATCGCAAGGTGATTGAAGTCAACATTCCGGCTCGAATGGCATTCCGCAACATCACTCCACAGGTCGGCGAGGCTCTCAAAGAGAGCGGGATTCGCGAAGGCCTGGTACTTGTGAACGCAATGCATATCACCGCCAGCGTGTTTATCAACGATGACGAGCCGGGCCTCCACGAAGACTATGCCCGCTGGCTCGAACAGTTGGCCCCATTTGATCCCAGCCCGGAACGCTACCATCACAACCGCACCGGCGAGGACAACGGCGACGCGCACCACAAGCGGCAGATTATGGGCCGTGAGGTTGTGGTCGCGGTGACGAACGGCGCTCTAGATTTCGGGCCCTGGGAGCAGATCTTCTATGGCGAGTTCGACGGCAGGCGCAAAAAGCGCATCATGATCAAAATCATTGGAGAGTAACGCCCAAGAGATGGGGGTTCATGGCGACTCTTGGTATGCCGGCAAGCCCCAATCCGCAGGGTCAAATTCCGTCAAGGAACGCAAAATTTGCGCGGCACAGGGGAATGCCCTGTTACCGAGGTTAGGATCCGGAACAGCGATTGCCGCCATGCCCGCCGCACACGCCGCTTCGACACCCGACGGAGCGTCTTCGAATACCAGACAGTTGGCCGGCTCGGCGCCGAGGCGTTGCGCTGCCACGAGGAACACATCCGGCGCAGGCTTCCCATGCTTGACATCCGGATCCGCGCCGACCACGAAACACTGGAAAATCTCCAGCCATTTCTTGTGCCGGCTGGTCTTCAGTTCGAAGTGGTGACGGTCGGAACTGCTGGCCACCGCCTGCGCGACGCCGTATCGGTGAAGATGCTCCGTCAGACGAACGGCTCCGGGCATCGGTTGAGCCTGTGGGAACAGGTCTTCGAGCAGATGCTTGCGCAACTCCAGATATTCCTCCGGCGTGATAGGCAGAGGGATTGTCTTGACCAGGATCCTCGCCGTATCCATGGCTCGCAGTCCAATGACGCGGGACTTATGCGACCAGTCGAAGGTCCTGCCGTAGCGCGCTGCAATCTCCTGGTTCGCCTTGGTATAAAAGGGCTCGGTGTTCAGGAGCAGACCGTCCATGTCATAAATCACATGGGTGATCTTTCGGTAAATCCTGCCCATTGGTGTCCAGGAATTGAGAAAGTGGACTCATCCTGCTGCAGTAAGGGTCTGTCAATGAATAACGTTTGCACTTTGGCGCGAGGCCCGCCGCCGCGCCTGGGGGCCGGCAGCAAAGTGTAGACGTTATTCATTGACAGACCCTAAGCCCAACGACAATATCGTAAAGAGCATGGGAAGCGGCCGTAATCCCGAATCCCCTCGTAACGAAGAGAATCGAGAAATAGAGCCCTCCCAAGGCTCTTTGGATGAAACCGGCCAAGGTAAAGTGATCTCCCGTCCTGCCTATATAGTGGAACAGGGAAAACAACAACGCCGCCAAGAGCGCCGCACAAATCGAGGCAGGGACGGTCTTCATTCCTAGAGCTTTGCTAAAAGTCAGAAGGAGCGCTCCGAGGAGAAATCCGCGAAATACCAGTTCCTCGTAGATGCCCGCGCCACAGTAGAGCACAAGCCTAGCAAATCCTCCGCCAGCCCGGCCTTGAACGGTGCTCAGATGCACGGAAATCCAGCCGAAGGCGGTGAACAGCAGGATGGCAAAAAACAGGCTTTCCAGGAACATCACCAAAAGTTTACTTGGTTCGACCTTCCAGCTCGCGCGGGTGCGGAACTGCCAAACGACGAAACAGGCGAGCAGAACGAGCGCTGACGCAAATACGGAATGGACGGAGAGGGCGCTCAATAGCCTGATGATCAGCGCGTCCGCACCATTGATGTAAGTGGTGCGCAGAATAATCGTGCCGGTATGGTAGAGGATGAAAAAGGGCAAGAGCAGCGCAGCCGTGTATGCCGGACGACGAGTTTCGTTGAGATAATTCCGGAAGGATGCTGCCATAGGGCTGGAATCATACACCACATAGCGAGAGGATCAGCCAAGGTAGTGAATGTTTTTTCGCGTCTTCGCGCCCCTACTGTGGCTCTTCTTCGAGAGCCGCCCAAGGGGCAATGGAGCCTGACATCAAGTGATTCAAAGATGCGACAGACGCATGCTATGATTGCTGCATACGATAATCCGAGGGGAAATGGACAGCTGCGAATCTAAGGTGCCATCTGAAGATGGCCTGCTGCGTGATGGTCTTGGAAGGACGATGACAGATCTCAGGATCTCGGTCACGGACCGGTGCAACTTCCGGTGTGTCTATTGCATGCCGTTGGACAAGTATGAGTGGATCGATCGCAGGGAGATACTCACCTTTGAAGAGTTGGCGAGAGTCGCAGGTGTCTTCGTACGGTTGGGAATCGAGAAGGTTCGCCTTACCGGGGGCGAACCTCTTCTCAGACGAGACATCGAGAGACTCATTGCCCGTTTATCGCCTATTCCCGGGCTGAAGGACCTCTGTCTGACAACTAACGGGTCTCTCCTTAGCGCCAAGATTGCCGCGCTGGCGGAAGCCGGATTGAAGCGGCTCAACGTCAGCGTGGACACGCTGGATCCCCGGAAGTTCAAGCTGATCACGAGGCGCGACGATCTACCCGCCGTTCTGGACGGTATATTTGCCGCCAAACGTTACGGGATGGGTCCGATCAAAATCAACAGCGTGATCGAACGAGGCTTGAATGACGACGAGATACTGGACCTCGTCGAGTTCAGCCGAATTCACGGCTTGGCCATCCGTTTCATCGAATACATGGACGTCGGCAACGCCAACAACTGGATGTCAGAGAAGATGGTCTCGAAGAAGGAAATCCTCGACATCATAGGCAGCCGTTATCCGCTTCGGGTCAAAGGGAGGGGGACGGAGAGCGCCCCGTCTGTGGACTACGAATTCGTCGATGGCGGCGGCGACCTCGGGGTTATCGCCTCGGTCACTGAACCCTTCTGCGCAGGATGCACGCGAATCCGGCTCACGGCCGATGGGAAGCTCGTGACCTGCCTCTTCTCCGAGAGCGGGCACGACCTCAAGGGACTGCTGAGGCGGGGCGCACCCGACGATGAGATTGTCGAATTCATTCGCGCTGTGTGGGCAAAAAGGGCTGACAGGTATTCCGAGGAGAGGCTCGAAGCCATGAAATCGCCCAAGGGATACGAGGCCAAGGCCCACAGGAAAATCGAGATGATCAGTCTCGGTGGTTGATGCGGTACCTACAAAGACTGCCACCAATTACACGAATTTCCCCGTATGGCACGGCCGCAACCAGAGTAGTTCGGCGTTCCTTCGCAAAGGCGCCAAGACAGGTGTTGTATCTTTGTCGAAGTGGGAAAGATTTGAAGTCGTCAAGTACGAAGTAAATCCACGCCGAATTAATTAAAGCAGTGCTCCCTGGAGGAACGAGGCGAGAACCGAGAGCGCGGTGAGCGCGATGCAGGAGAGCGCGACGATCAGATGGTTCAGCCCCTCGGGACGGAGCGGGTCCAGCAGTAATCCGGCAGCGTAACCACCTAGGAATCCTCCGAGGTGAGCGAAGTTGTCAATCCCCGGCATGATGAATCCAAAGACAAATATGATCACGGCGTAGGTCATAGCCTGGTTGCTGATGTGACTGCTCCCACCGCGGCGTCCGTAAGCGACGAGCGCCCCAAGCAGCCCGAATATTGGAGCGGAAGCCCCGATGGTAAAGGAAGCCCCGCGCAGGATGGCCGGAAGGCCGACAAAGGTCCCAGCCCAACTGCTCAAGAAGAAGCCCGTCATGGATGAGAGGGTGTAGATGATAGCCAGCCGGCTTCCCCCATAGAGTTCTGCGACATCCGGAGCCAGCTGCCGCACCCACATCATGTTGAAGAGGATGTGGAGAATGCCGCCGTGCAGCCAGGCGGCGCTCAAAACAGTCCACCAGCGTCCGTAGCCGAAGACAGGAATGGCACCGCTGGCACCGAAGATAAACAGGGCGCGGGTGCTTGGCGACAGGAGCGACATGGTGCCGCCCATCCGGATGCCGCTTGGATCCACTAGCAGTGAGGCGATGTACAGGGCCGAGCATCCCCACAACACGATGGATCCAAACCCCAAATCGTTTCCGACGCGCCTGAGAAACGGCGCGAAGCCCCATAGGCCTGGATTTCTGCGTCCGCAATTCCAACATGTCTCATCCTGCACCCCGACGAGTTTCCCGCAGGAGGTGCAAAGCACCGAGCCGGTTCTCTGTCTTTTGAACATTCCCCTATTATGCTGAATACCCACGCCAAAGAGAAATCTCTCTTTTCGTACGGAGGTTCTACCCTGGAATGTTCTGGAAGAGCAGTTGAGGGGCAGCGAGTCTGGACGGGTGTGATGAGGTCGCGACAACATTCAGAGCCGCGAGCGTGAGTGAGTGGTTCGGCCCAACCCCTTCCCTGACGGTCGCGGTTCTGTGCGCTCGATTTCCCGGTGGAGCCAAATGATTGATGGGCTGTCCCAGTTCTTAATCACAGTCCACTTGCAGGAAATATTTCCGCGAGGGAGGGCCACGGCGGAGAATTAGGAAATGACATTGTCCAAACCACTGATGATCTTCGACGGCGACTGCGGCTTCTGCAGGCGCTGGATCGCCCGCTGGCGGGAAGTTACAGGAGAGTGCATCGAATACGCCCCGTATCAACAAGTCGCAGGGGAGTTTCCCGACATCCCCATCGAAGCCTTCACGCGTGCCGTGCAGCTCGTCGAGCCGGGTGGAATTCGCTCCCAGGGAGCAGAAGCTGTGTTTCGCACTCTGGCCTATGTTCGCTCCGGCGCTTGGATGCTGTGGTGTTACGAGCATGTCCCGCTGGTTGCCTTGGTTTCTGAAGGGATTTATGCGCTGATTGCAGCCCATCGCGGCGCTGCCGCTCGCCTCACGCAGTTGCTATGGGGAGATCACCTTGAACGTCCGACCTATCGTGCCGCCTCATGGCTGTTTTTGCGGGCATTAGCCCTGACTTATCTGATCGCCTTCCTGTCGATCTGGGTACAGATAGACGGGCTCATCGGCCACGCCGGAATACTCCCGCTAGAATCATATCTGAATGCCGTGCGGAACTTCACCGGCTCCGAGAGGTATTGGCTCCTGCCGACGTTATCTTGGTTGAGTTCGGGGGACGGGTTCCTTCACTTTTTGTGCGGTGGAGGCGTCCTGCTGTCATTCCTGGCGCTGCTGGGAATTGCTCCCGCTCCCTGTTTCTTGCTGCTTTGGGCGTTCTACCTTTCATTAGCGAGCGACGGCCGTGAGTTCCTGGGTTTCCAGTGGGACGCACTGCTGTTGGACGCCGGCTTCCTCGCGATATTCTTCTCGCCCCCACGTTGGAGATCCAGGCCGGCGAGCGACAGACATTCAACCTTTTTCCTATTCCTGCTGCGCTGGCTGCTATTCAGGCTCATGTTCTCCTCGGGCATCGTCAAGCTGATCAGCGGAGATCCCACCTGGCGCGACCTCACGGCACTCCAGTATCACTTTGAGACCCAACCGCTGCCGACATGGATTGGCTGGTACGCCTTTCAGCTTCCCATCGCAGTCAAAACCGGCATGACCGCCGTCATGTTTTTCATTGAAATCGTTGTGCCATTCCTTGCCTTTGCACCGCGCCGCCTGCGGCTGGTGTCGTTCTCATTGCTGGTCTTCCTTCAGGGCACCATTGCGCTTACAGGAAACTACGCGTTCTTCAATTTCCTGACAGTCGCGCTATGCCTGCTACTGCTGGACGATGCCGTTTGGCCAAGGAAGTGGTGGGTACAACCTGCGCGAGAGGCTCCTCGCCAGAGTGCAAAGGGGTGGCCGGCATGGGTCACGAGGCCCGCCGGAATCCTTGTCTTGGTGTTCACGACTATGAGCCTCTCCGCCACTCTCAGGGTCACGTTTCCCTGGCCTCGGGTTGCAGAGGCGCTTCATGAGAAGGTTGCGCCCTTCCGCAGTTTTAACAGCTATGGCCTCTTTGCTGTGATGACCACAACCCGCCCGGAGATCATTGTGGAGGGAAGTAATGATGGTCAGACCTGGATGCCGTACGAGTTTAGGTGGAAACCGGGAGACCTCAAGCGCCGCCCCACGTTTGTCGCTCCCCATCAGCCCAGACTGGATTGGCAGATGTGGTTTGCCGCACTGGAGACGTACGAGAGCAATCCGTGGTTTGTCGATTTCCTTGCCCGGTTGCTGCAGGGATCCCCGGATGTACTGGCGCTCCTGGCACATAATCCTTTCCCCGACTATCCGCCGAGGTTCATCCGCGCATCGGTCTACCAATATCGATTTACAGATCTCAGCGAGCTCAAGGGTACCGGTGCCTGGTGGAAGCGCGAGTATGCAGGCGTTTATTTCCCGGTACGCACTCTTGCCCAGTGCAAACGACAACTTCCTCTTCTTCTCACTTCGCGTCTTACGGCAAGTTTGGAATCCTCGGATCTTAGGGCTGGCGCAAGAATAAATTCACATTTTGGCGCGAGCTCCGTCGCGCCTGCGGCGC
>DASQID010000341.1:0-2307 GCA_035631775.1 Acidobacteriota bacterium | reverse complement strand
GGCACGGCGGCTTTCCGTCGACGAGAACTTCGATCCGCAGATGGGCTATGTCTCGCGAACGGCCATGCGAAAAAATGCAGGGGATTTCGAGTTAACCTTCCGGCCGAAGGAGCGGGCACCCTGGATCCGGTACCTCGGTCCGGCAGCCTTGATCGAATACATCACCGATCCTGAAAACTCGCCGGAGAGCAAGAGCCTTAATACATACTTCGACATGGTCTTGAAGAATGGCAGCCAACTGCAGGCGGGCAGGGTTTCAGCATTCGAGCGTCTGGAAAAGCCCTTCAACGTTCACTTGACTCAGACCATCGCCCCAGGGGATTACCGGTTTGATTATTACTATGTCTCATTTGTGACCGATCGCAACCATTTGCTGGGTGGGAGCGTGCGTGTGGACTCCGGCGGATTTTACGATGGCACCAAGCGATCCTACCTCCTCAGCGGCGACCTCAGGCCTGGATATCATTTCACGGCGGGATTGACCGTGAATCATAATGACGTGCATTTGACGGGAGGCGACTTTTCCACTAATCTCTTCGGCGCACGCCTTGGCTATGCCTTCAGCGAGGCCCATTTCTTCAATGCCCTGATTCAGTACAACAGCGATACCAAGGATGTGAGCAGCAATCTCCGGTTGAATCTCTTCCATGCAGCGACCAACGATTTTTACCTCGTCTACAACGAACGAAGATCCTCGACCGGTGCGATGTTGGATCGGGCCATCATCTGCAAGCTCAGCCACATTTTCACCTTCTGATTCAATTACAGTTGGTCCGCAATCAAAGCAGTCTGGCGTTCCTTCGCGTCTTCATTCCTTGGCGGTGGCTTTTTAAAAAGCCACCGCCAAGACGCAAAGGCGCCAAGAATCTCCTCTCAGATACCGACACGAGGCGCGGCCCGGCGCTGCAGTGAGGCCAGTGCCGCCGAGGCGTCGCGGAGGCGCGCCAGCAGGATCATTGCCGCGATGATGAAAGGTTTGTGTCCCGCCTCGCGCCGCGTCTCGATCCTGTAACGGCTGAACACTGAATCCTGCACTTCGCCTTCCTTACACGATACGCCTGAAATGTCGGCAGGAAGGCAGTGCATGTACAGAGCGCTGCCGCCGCGGGTAAGCTTCATTTTTTGCTCGTTACACTCCCAAGTCTTATACCTGGAGTTGTTGGCAAGACACTCCTTCTCCAATTCCTTGAGCCCGGTCTGGTCCCCTGCCCGCAGAAGCTCAGTGCGCCTTTGCATTACCGAGAAAGGTGCCCAGCTCTTCGGATAGACGACGTCGGCATCCGCAAAGGCCTCTTCCATCGAGTTGAAAATCTGGAACGAACCGCCGCTTTCTGCGGCATTCCGGCGCGCCGTGGAGACTACTTCCTCGAGCAGGGTGTAGCCTTCAGGGTATGCCAAAGAGACTTCCATCCCGAAGCGAGTCATCAGCCCGATAATCCCTTGGGGCACCGACAAAGGCTTCCCGTAACTGGGAGAGTAAGCCCAGGTCATCGCGATCTTCTTGCCCGACAGTTCTTCCAGACTGCCAAAATGCTGCGTGAGGTGAGCAAGGTCCGCCATGGCTTGTGTGGGATGATCGACATCGGACTGCAGATTCACGATGGTCGGGCGTTGATGGAGTACTCCCTGACGATAGCCCTCGCACAGCGCATCCGCCACCTCCCGCATGTACGCGTGTCCTGCTCCGAGGAAGATGTCATCCCTGATACCAATCGCCTCGGTCAGAAACGAAATCATGTTCGCTGTTTCGCGCACGGTTTCGCCGTGCGCGATTTGCGATTTACCCTCGTCAAGATCCTGAACCGTCAATCCCAGCAGGTTGGCCGCAAAAGCATAGGAGAAGCGGGTTCGGGTCGAATTATCCCTGAAATGTGAAACCGCGATGCCGGATTCGAAAACCCGGGACGAAATATTCTGCTTGTGAAGAGATTTCAAGGCCTCCGATACAAGCAGTGTCGCTTCCAGTTCGCTCCGGGTTTTCTCCCATGTGAGCAGGAAATCGTTTCCGTACATCCCGATATCGAGACACTGAATCCGTTGAATGAGGCCTTCAATAGGGCTCAAGTCGGTTCTCCAGCCATCAAGGACTGCCACTAATTAGACGGTGCAGGATAGCCGCAATCAAATTGGGTCCCGCGTTCCTTCGCGTCTTCGCGCCTTTGCGGTGGCTCTTCAAAAAGCCACCGCTAGGACGCAGAAGCGCGAAGACAGGCAACCGTATCCTTGCTGAAATGGCAAGTAATCGCCCCCCGGAGGGGGGCAAGCCTGTTGCCCCGGGCAAGCGCAGCGCAGCCCGGGGTCTCTCGT
>DASQID010000340.1:0-5507 GCA_035631775.1 Acidobacteriota bacterium | reverse complement strand
CCCGGAACGCCTGCCACCCCGTCATTGGCGAAGGCCACGATCAGCTCTGCTGTGTCATATCGCCTTCTCTGCCAAATCCACGAAGGGCGCACGCGGTAGCCGATCCTCCGCCGCAGGGCATTGAAGCCGTCCGGATACTTTTCGTTAAAGCGGACCAGGTTATCGGCCTCTGTCCAAAGGGACCAGTAGTTGCCGCCAAGGTCGAGCACGTGGCGCATCGCTTTTTCCTTGGAGTTCACGCCGGCGGCATCGATCCTCAAACTCTTCTCGTCTGTAAGATAGTGCCGGTTTCCGCCTTCCTCCATGATGACGGCCAGCCATGGGGGACGATTGGAGAGCTCCTCTATCTGGATTGGCTCGTCCATAATGATGCTGTCGGAGCGTAGCCAACAACCTGCGCGTACCGCCATGTCCTGAACCTCGCGATTCCCGACTTTGCTGATGTCCGGCTGGGTGTTTACAGCCAGGGGCACCTTCTTCCATGTGTCCAGCTGCAGCTGAGTCATATGGACGAATGTCCTTTCGGCGGTGAGATAGTCCGGGAAGGGATTCCGAAGGTCGTTGGTGTGAGCCTCCCCCCAGAATCCGTACATCATCAAATCCAGGTATTCCATCAGCGGATTGTTGTCGAATTCTGCAGCCAGTAAGTCGTTGAGCTCGCGGAAGGCCTTCTGAAACTCCGGATGGTCGTACCTTGGTTCGATGAAATCGAAGTCCACCCGATGTTCTCTGGACTTTCGTCCGATGTTGACTAAAGGCACCTTCTCCTTGAGGAAATCAGGTATGGAAAGCTGCTTCGGCTGAATGTTAGGGCTCGATAGCTGAACCCGGAAGCCGACTCTCAGATTGTGACGCCTGGCTGCGTCAAGGGTCAGTTTCCAGATGGGGTTCAGGTCGAGCCTGCCCGGCTTGCTTTGCACATCACGCCAGTCGCAGCGGATGTAGAGGATATCCACGAAGGGCAGGGAGGATAGCTTCTCCACGTGCTGCTCGAGGGTTTCCTTGCCTGCGCGCGCGGCCAATGAGGGCCCGTTTTCCTCCCACGTGTAACCAACCAAACCCAGCCCGAAGTTCTTGACGATGGTGTCCGACGGGGTAGTGCTGTCAATGGTGAACCATCCCTCATCCTGTTCGATCCCGAAGGGTCCCTGGTTCAGACGATTAGTTACACGGGGACCCGGCCCGAAATCGTACCCGTCCCAACGGTGATCAGGCACTTCAGCGCGGCCGCCGGCGGCCCCTGTCGCCAAGGCCAGAGCGGCTCCGGCCTTGATAAAACTGCGTCTTTGCATCATGTGTCCTTCCCTCGCTGGATAGCATGCATCTGACAGTAAGCAGTCTCGTCAACATGGGAACCGTACTGACTCCAAACGCTCCGAAAAATAAGCTCCAAGGCGCTTCGCGCACCATAGTCGAAACGCTGGATTTTCATGCGCTTTGGGTGTGCGTCCCGCGCCCTGACAGATCAGAACAAAACCTTCAATGCAAACTGAATCTGGCGCTCCCGCGTTGAAGTTGTAGTGATGATTCCCGCATCGTCGCCAATGCCGACGCCTGGAGATCCCAGGTTGGGATGGTTCAGAGCATTGAAGAACTCCACACGAAACTGAATTTTGCTGCGCTCCGACACGGAAAACACCTTGTGCAAAGCGAAGTCGACATTGACGACGCCGGGACCATCGATGATGTTTCGCCCGGAGTTGCCGAAGGTGAACAACGCCGGCTCGACGAAGGCGTCTGTGTCAAACCACTGCAGGACGGTCCTTTGTTCTTTAGGCAGGTTGCCGTCCCGGATGCGATTCGGTCGCGGGAATTCCGAATAAGTCCGCGAGGAGTCGTCTCCCCAGCTTGGTGTGAAGGGAAAACCGGAGCCGAACGTGATGATTCCGCCAAATGACCAGCCGCCCAAGACTGCTTCGCCAAGTCTGTTCTGGATGGTGTGTGGATGTCCTGCTCCGAACGGAAGATCATAGTTGAAACTGTTGACCCAGCGGAAGCGCTGGTCGAAATCGGAGCGGCCCCTCTCCGCACGCTGGTTTTGGCTGTCCTGTGGGAACACATAGGAGCAGCAGACCGGCCCCTGATCGTCAATAGACTTGCCATAGGTAAAAGCGCTTAGAAAATCGAGACCATGGGAGAGGCGTTTCGTGCCTTTGACCTGAAGCGCGTGATAGTTCGAGTTTCCGCGGTCTTCAAAGTTGAGAAATGGGCCGTACTGCGGATAGGGCCGGTCGGGGGCTTCGTTGCCCGGGATCGGCTTGGGAACCTGGTTGCGGTCGTTGCCGACCTGGAGGTGCGTCCCCTTCGAGCCGGCGTAGCCCACCTCCAAAGTTATTGCCCAAGGGCTCTCATGCTGGACATTGAGGTTCCAATGCTGGTAGTAGGGTGACTTGAGACGGCTGTCCGCTGATACTACCGCCACGTCAACCACCTGTGAGAGGTCCTGGGATGGGAATCCCGTGCTGACCTTGATTTTTGACGTGCTGCTGCTGACATTGCTGGCGAAGAACGACTCGATGTAGAAGGGGATGTTGTAGGCCAGCTGGTTGCCGCCGGCAGTACGGTATTCCTGGGCACTGTAGTAAATGCCGTAGCCCCCACGAAGGACCGTCTTGCCGTTGGCGAACGGCGTCCAAGCGAAACCGATGCGAGGCGCAAAGTTCAGTTTGTCACCGTCCACGAGGCTGCGGTTGTTGCCTTTCTCGAACTTGAAGGGCCCCGGATTCTTTACCTTACTGAGGTCAGGAACAACGATCGCCCCCGTTGCGAAATCGAGGTTCGCCTGGCGGTCATGAGCCTCCACGATGGGAGTCGTATAGTCGTAGCGGAGACCAAGGTTCAGGGTCAGGCGTGGCGTCACTTTCCAGTCGTCCATGAAGAACGCCCCATAGGAACCCTGGCGGTTCGCCAGGTCGCTCAGGGAGGAGAGGCGCGCGCCATTGGATAGTCCCAGCAACATGTCGGCCAGAGAATACCCTCCAGTACCGGTTGCAGGATTTCTCGTGAACCTGCCGTTGAAACTGATGCGCCCGCGTGGGGCGTTCACCTGGAATATGTTGAACTGGCTTCGGCGCAGTTGAACGCCGAATTTCACGGTGTGCTTGCCCCGTATCATGCTCATCGTGTCCGAGAGCTGAGATTCGTAGGTGGTAATGAGTGTAGGTGAAAAGCCTCCGTCCCCGAGGTTGCGGAATCCGCTGGGCTGCAGCTGGGCCAGGCCGTTGGTTTTGGCATTGTCCGGGACGCCCGGGATTCGCAGAGCGGGGGGCGGGAACTGCTGGCCCGCGAAGGGAAGCCCCCGATCTTCCTTCAGGCGGGTAAATCCGAGTCGGAATTCGTTGATGGTGGCGGGATTAAGCGTGAAAGTGTCGCCGAGGGAAACGCCCTCGGCATTAATAAACGTGTCACCCACCCGGGAGCCACCCCCGTTGGCAAGGCCTGGCAACGGACTCGGCGTCTCGGTGTGCTGGTCGTTGTAGGCAAATCGGCCGAACAGTTGGTTTCGTGTCGAAAAATTGTGGTCTATGCGGACGTTGGTCGACTGAACCCAGTCCGTGAAGTTTCCTGTCCTGACAAAATTGCTGGTGCGCTGTCCAGGTACGTTTGGATCCGGATAGAGGTCCATGAAGGCCTTGGCCACTGGATCGATGCGAGAGGCCGGGATCTTGTTGCCGTCGAATGGCTGGCGGGCGTTCCCATTGGACGGATCGGTCGTCGAGGGATCGAAGATTGAGCGCCCCGAGGCGGAGAAATCGCCGTTCCTCTCCGCGGCTTGGGGAACAGTCGAAATCAGGGTCTGCCCGTTCCTCAGGCGGCTGCCCTGATAGTCCGTGAAGAAAAATGTTTTGTTCCTGATGATAGGGCCACCGAGTGTGCCGCCAAACTGGTTCAGCTGGTATATGGGCTTCGGTTGGTCCGCGGAAGCGAAGAAGTTTCGCGCATCCAGGGCCGAGTTTCGCAGGAATTCGAATGCTGTGCCGGTCAGCTTATTGCTGCCGGATTTGATGGTGGCATTGATCACGGCTCCGCCGCTTCGTCCGAATTCTGCAGAATAGGAATTGGTCTGTACCTTGAACTCGGCTATGGCGTCCACGCTTGTTTGCAGCACGTTGCGGCCGTTGTCGTTCGAGTTGTTGTCAATTCCATCCAGCAGGAAGTTGTTCAGAGTGGCACGCGTGCCGTTGGCGGCGAAACTGCCGCCATTATTCCCGTTATCTCCCTGATCCGTTCTGGATACCCCGGCAGTGAGAGCCGCCAGTTGCGTATAGTCTCTCCCGTTGAGTGGAAGGCTCGTCACCTGATTGCTGGTTATGACGTCGCCAAGAGAGGACGTTTCCGTTTGCAGCGCGGGAGGGGCGGCCTCGACCACCACCTGGTCTGTGCGGTCGCCCACCTGAAGCTCGAAATCAATGCGAAGCCTGTCCTGAACCTGAAGGACGATGTTTTTACGGGTCTCGGTTTTGAATCCCGCGGCCTCTGCGGCGACTGTATATTCGCCGATCCTGAGAGGCGTAGCCACATAGGTTCCCGCTGCTCCCGTCGATACGGTTGTCTTGATCCCGGTGTCGACGGCGGTTATTACGATGGTAGCGTTGGGAAGCACCGCGCCTGTGGCGTCCTTAACCGTCCCCACAATTGTGCCGGTGTCGACCTGTGCCATGAGCGCGGACGGAAACACACCGATAGCAACTGCAGCGAGAAGCAGTAAGAGTCTTGACCTCATACGCACATCCTTTCTCAGAGCTCCCGAAAGAGAAAAAAAGCCTGGATGCTTGGTAGACTGGCGTTGCTCCATCAATTGGGGGGTCTTCTGTCGTATTGTTGTATCTGAGACCGCAGAATATAGCGAACAGATTCGGGCGGTCAAGCAAATGGTCTCTCCTGCGGAGTCCCGTCACTTAGTTTCTGTCGCGAAACTCGATGAATCGCCCATCAGGTCGGGCCCGGAGGGGCCCAAGCAAGTAGCCGGGGGCGCAAGCCCCCGGATAGGATATTGCATAACATCGAGCCCCGGCAGGGCCGAAAGGCCTTTGTATGCCATGTGTTATCTGTCGCCCCTTCAGGGCTCTGATCTTTCTTGACAATCCCAACCACGGGCTGCGCTGCGCTTGCCCGGGGCTGTTGGCTGGCGCCCCTCCGGGGCGCTTTCCGCATGGCCAAGGAGTTTTGCGACAGAAATTGGTTAGGGGCAAAAAGGGGTGCAGAAGAGTCCACAGTGATACGGACTCCTGCAGTACAAAGTCAGTCTCCGGCAAAGCCTCAGCCTGAATAAGACGTCATTATTTTGAATCTGAGCGTCTTCGCGCCTTTACGGTTGCTTTTCAAAAAGCCGCCGCAAAGGCGCCAGCCCTAAGATGAATGCTCTCCTTGATCTGTATTCTTGCACCTCTGTTATACTGGCCCGCAGGTGCTACCTTCAGGCGAGGTGCAGCATTCCTGGGCTGCCGGAGCAAAGATGCCTGAGATTCAATCAAAGACAAGGAGGGGCAATATGGACAAATTGACAC
>DASQID010000339.1:0-5437 GCA_035631775.1 Acidobacteriota bacterium | reverse complement strand
AGGCCGTAACATACCGGTCGAGTACTCGCTTGCCGTCGAGCACCGTGCTGACCGCCCGGTATATATACGGGCGATTGATGTCCCAGCGCTGTGGATCAGGAACCTCCAGCTTCTGCTCGCCGCCCTCGTTCGCGCCGGCCGGCACGGTCCGATCTGACGCCACGCGGCTGACCGTTTTTCCGTTGGCATCATTGATGGAAGTCTCCAGGGTGATTTGGCTCGGTTGGGAGCCTCGGTTCTGAATGACGGTTTTGATCACGACGGTAGCTTTATTGTTGGAAACCTCCGGAGTCGTGATGAATGTGCCCCAGCGTGCGACACAGACCGGACCGGTTGCGGTCAGCCAGACATTGCGGTAGATGCCCGCTCCCGGATACCAGCGCGAAGACTGATCCTCGGGGGCAAGTCGCACCGCGACAACGTTCTCCTGTCCGCCGAAGCGTAAATTGGAGGTCAGGTCAAAGGAAAACCCGATATATCCATATGGGCGCCCGCCCAGTTCCTTGCCATTCAGCCACACACGCGAATTGGCCATCGCTCCATCGAACTCGATTGAGAAGTAGCGGTCCTTCGATCTCTCCGGGAGCGTGAACACCTTGCGGTACCACCCGATTCCATAAAACGGCAGGGCGCCGCAGTGCGGGTTGTATTTCCTGTCGAACGGACCCTCGATGGCCCAGTCGTGGGGGAGTTGAACTTCGCGCCAGGAAGAATCGTCGAAGCCCGGCTTTTCCGCGCCCTCCGCCTCTCCTTTGAGGAAGCGCCAACCGTCGTTAAAGTTGATCCGCCTCTCGTCGCCGATCTTGATCTCGGTGAGCGGCGCGGGACTTGCTCCGCCGCTTGCGAACAACGTGAGCATGCTTAGACAGAATACTCTCCAAAGCACATGTGCTCTAACAGTCATATTCACCCCCCGCAGGGATTTGAGGGTATCACAACTGTACCGGCACCGCTAAGGGCTGGCGCAAGAATAAATTCACATTTTGGCGCGAGCGCCGCCGCGCCCCCAGGCTGCGGCCCGCAGGCCCGCTGGCTTTGTTGCTCGCTCCTCACATACCACCCCGGGTATAGCTCGTCGCTCGCGCCTCGCCAGCGGGCCCGGGGGCCTACAGCAAAATGTGAAGTTATTCTTGCGCCAGCCCTAAGAAATACCCCTCCGATTGGCACGGCGTCGGTACCCTGGATTCCGGCTTGTCCCTATGGCAGTTTGCGGGCTGTTTGCAGTAGGATGGCGCATTCCCGAGGTGAGCCCATGAAGAAGTTCCTGCTTGTCATTTTTGCTTTCCTTCCGGCCTTTGGGACGGGTGGGGATCGATCCGCGCTTCCCGTTCGAGGCCTGCACGTCACCGCGCCAAAACCGAACGATCTGAACGACTGCCTGCGCTTCATCCGTGAAGCGCTCCCGAAAGAAGGGGTGAACGTTCTCGTTGTCGAGTTCGGGTACCAATACCAGTTCACAAGGCGGCCTGAGGTCGTCGATTCAGATGCTCTCAGCCAGGAGAACATCAAGTCGATAGTCGCTGCCTGCCGCGCTGCAGGAGTGCGCCTCATTCCTCAGATCAACATGCTGGGGCATCAATCGTGGGCAAAGACGACATTCGGCCTCCTGAGGGCGCATCCGGAATTTGATGAAACCCCCGGCAGATATCCTTCAAATGAGGGGATCTATTGCCGGAGCTACTGTCCGCTTCACCCAGATGTCCACAGCGTCATCTTCGACCTGATGGACGAATTGGCCGAAGCGTGCGAGTCTGATGCCTTCCACGTGGGGATGGATGAAGTGTTCCTGCTTGGCGAGGACGACTGCGTGCGCTGCAAGGGCAAGAGCAAGGCAGACCTATTTGCTCAGGAAGTGAGGACCCTGCACGATCACCTGGCAAAATCGAACCGAACGATGTGGATGTGGGGGGACCGCTTTCTGGACGGTGACATTACCGGCCTCGGCAAGTGGGAGGCCAGCCAGAACGGTACCGCGACTGACATGCGGCAGCTGCCAAAGGATGTCGTGATTTGTGACTGGCATTACGAGGAGGCACCCCCGACCGCGCAGTACTTCGCCGTCGAGGGATTTCCTGTGGTGTCTTCGCCTTGGCGGAGGCCGGGAGTCGCCCTTGCGCAATTGGAATTGATCCGCCACGTCCGGAAGAACGCCCCGGATGCGGTGGCCACGCGCATGCTTGGTGTCCTCCAGACTACGTGGTGCCCCCTCGGCCCTTTCGCCAAAGCCTATTTCCGCGAAGGCCCTGCTGATCCGAGAGTCGTCGAAGCCCTTGTCTGTTTCAAAGAACTCTTTCGGGAAATCCGGAACGCGGATCTGAGATAGTCCGTTTGAAGATTGACTGCAAAGGCCAAGCTGACCGGATTCTTTCACACGAGGGGAAGTATGTTCAAACTGATCGAGGTTCGTACACCTCAGCACGCGTGCATGATCGATATCACCGCACAGGTGGAGCGCATCGTGACACAGGCCGGTGTCCAGCAAGGGGTGTGTTACATCTTCGTGCCTCACACCACAGCGGGACTGACCATTAACGAGAATGCGGACCCGACTGTGAGATCGGACATGCTCAAGGAATTGGACAAGGTCGTTCCATGGAACGATGATTATGATCACGGAGAAGGAAACTCGGCGGCACACATCAAGGCAAGTGTGATGGGTGCTTCTCAATTCGTCTTCGTTTCAGGCGGCAAACTCGATCTGGGAACCTGGCAGGGAATCTATCTGGCGGAGTTCGATGGGCCGCGCACTCGAAAGGTCTGGATCCGCACCATCGCCGACTAGGAAAAATTCGCCACGAATTTCAGGTGTGCGCGAGTCGCACTAAACGAACCTCACCTTTAAGGCGAGGGGTTTGAGCTGTGTCGCCTGAAGGCGACTGGTGATGGTATGCCTGTCTCGCCCTACAGGGCTCGTTCACTATTCGCTTCCTCTTCCCAGGGCTTGCGCCCTGGGCTTTCCTGTCGCGCCCCTTCAGGGCTTCGATTCGGGAGCCGCGAAGCGGCGAGACAGATGAGCCAAGGGCGCAAGCCCTGGGTTTGGGGGGCGCCCTTCTGAAGGCCCTGTAAGGGCGAGACTTTTTTCTCCTCGACTGCGCCGATTTTTCTGCCCTATGTTTTGGCTGAAGGAGAGGGGTTCCCACGATCCTTTATTGGGACACTAAGCGATGAGGCTATACCGGTTGACCGCCGGAGTTCCATCCACCAGATCGGAAAAAGCCGCAAATGCAGCCTGTAGATGCGGTTTTTTGAGATGCGTATCGAGAGACGCATCGCTTTCCCACTCCTCCACAAAAGTGAAGTCTTGCGGATCTACATTATTCCTATAGAGTTGATATCGGATGCAGCCGGCCTCCTTGCGTGTCGGACCAACCAGTCCCGTGAGCAGCTTCCTGAGTTCCTCCTGCCTCCCCTGCCGAGCCCGGATATGCGCAATAACACAAAGTGACATCTGAAATTTTCCTTTCGTCGCCAGTTGTTTACCACAAATACCATTCTGCCCTGTTGGCCGCAAGGCACCAAATCTGAAAAGGCTGGAAGTGAATGACCGAAACGCCTATGCTGAGACCGGCTCGCGGTGCGGGTGTGTCGGAAAGGGAGCTCTCACTGATACGAGGAGACGAATTCCGATGAACCGCCATTCCGCTCACTGCAAGTGCATGTGCTCCGGCAATCCAGCTTCATTTCAATCCCCCTTCGGCGTCTCACGCAGGGAATTCCTGTACAGCGTTGGGGCCCTTTCGATCGCAGGCCTTGCCGGCCGTCCAGGGGAAGCCGCCCTACAGGGAGTCGCTCCCAAGCGTGGTCCTAAGCCGCTCCTGCCCCTCCGGGTGCAGCCCGTTCTCACCTATGAAATACCGAAGCGTCGGGAAGCCACCAGCTGGCGCAATTGGGGAGGAATCCAAACCGAAGAGGGTGCAGTCGCCGAGAAGAACCGGATCGGGGGTGAACTCTCCGATCTGTCCACAAAGACCGGATTTCCCCTGGAAGTACTCCCGACCGTCACCGTTCTGAACCTCGAGCAGGCGGCAACCGTTGCGCGCGGGAGTTACGATGTGCTTCTCCTTTACGCGGCAGGTGGCGGCGTCAACATCCTCGAAACGCTGACCGTTCCCGGCAAATGGAACGTCATGTTCCTTCGCCACGATCCCGGCCCGGTATACCTCTGGTATGAAATCGCCCACAATCGCTTTCTGCGCAAGACAGTGGATGATTATGGCCAGCCTGGCTGGGACGTGCATGACGTGGTCGTAGACGATTACTCCGAGATTCTCTGGCGTTTGCGCGCCTTGAGCGGACTGAAGAATACGCTGGGCAAGAAGATCGTAGCGGTTGGAGGCGCCGCAGGATGGGGCAAGGGAGGCCAGACCGCACCTGCCCGCACGCGGGAACTCTGGAAAATGGAACTCGTGGATTACCCATACAAGGACCTTGCTAAACGCATCCAGGACGCCCGCCGGAATTCAGCACTGGTCGAGCGCTGCGCAAGGGAGGCGCAGAGCTATCTCGATCGTGGCGATGTTTCTCTGCAGACCACCCAAACATTTGTCAACAACGCGTTCCTGCTCACCGAGGTACTCAAGGATGTCATGGATGATGCCCAGACGGACGCCATAACCATCAATTCCTGCATGGGCACAATCATGCCGATGTCGGAGACGACAGCCTGCCTGCCGCTCAGCCTGATGAACGACGACGGTTACCTGGCCTTCTGCGAGTCGGATTTCGTCGTGATTCCCTCAGGAATCCTGCTTCATTACATCTCGGGAAAGCCCGTCTTCCTGAACGACCCGACCTTCCCCCACGGGAATCTGGTCACGCTTGCCCACTGCACCGCTCCGCGCAAGATGGACGGGACCAAGGCCGAGCCGGCGAAGATCCTCACCCACTTCGAGTCGGACTATGGAGCAGCTCCCAAGGTAGAAATGAAAATCGGGCAGACCTGCACCACCCTTGTGCCGGACTTCGCCAGCAAGAGCTGGGTCGGTTTCGAGGGCACCATTGTCGGTAATCCATTCCTGGACATCTGCCGCTCGCAGGTCGAGGTGCGCGTCCATGGGGACAGCAACGCATTGCTTGAGGAGATGAAGGGGTTTCATTGGATGCTGTCCTACGGGAGCTATCTGCGCGAGACCGGCTATGCCTTGGGGAAGGTTGGCGTTCGCTTCCACAACGTGAGCGCGGTTCAGTCAGCCTAATTAGTTTCTGTCGCGAAACTCCTTGGCCATGCGGAAAGCGCCCCGGAGGCCGGAGGGGCGACAGATAACACATGGCATACAAAGGCCTTTCGCCCCTGCCGGGGCTCGATATTATGCAATATCCTATCCGGGGGTTTGCGCCCCCGGCTACTTGCTTGGGCCCCTCCGGGGCCCGATCTGACATGCGATTCGTGGAGTTTCGCGACAGAAACTAGTTACTGCAAAATGAAGGAGATCTCCTG
>DASQID010000338.1:0-18495 GCA_035631775.1 Acidobacteriota bacterium | reverse complement strand
AGCCCTGACAGTCGTGATGCTGACATCCCAACCGCTGTTCGAGCTGTCATCCATGACTGCCAGACCCATCCCTGGTTTGAATTTTCCAGGATCGGCAACCCTCACCTGGCGCTCGCCGTAGTCGCCGTCCTCTAGCAGCCGGGATTCGACGCCGCGACTCTTTTTCAGGATCGTCTGGCCGGGAACGCCGCGCACGGTCACCCTGGATGGAACAAACAGGCTGTTGTCCATCTGATAGGTCCCGGCGCCGATTTCAAGAGTGTCCCCCGGCCTCAGCATGTCGGCAGCCTTTTGGAGTGCGTTATTGTCGTCGCCTATCACGTCCGCATTGCCGCTTTGCGCGACCCTAACGACGCGAGGAACTGCCGTGCGTTGGGCGGAGACTTCAACCCCTCTCTGCTGTCCGCAACCGATTGTCGTCAGTACAACGGCGGTCGCGATCAGCAGGCTGCTGTTTACCGAGAAGGAGGCGCGCGCTCCGAAGTTTACCGTCGTTTTTAGTTCCATGGCTTCTCTCCGTGAAAGTTCCGTTGCTGCTGGACTACAACATACCGTGTGTATTATCTGAGGTCCTCGACACGTGGTTTTTCGACAGCCGTGATACCGAAGAGAATGGGCAGCGCCGAGGATGGCGCTGGAACCCATATTGCTCCGCCCAACCGGCGAATTGGCGGACATCGTCCTTCTCGATATAGGCTCCGCCGCCTACGCCGAAGTGGCATGAGGCTGCAAAACGATTGGCGGTTCCCAGCGGAATCCCTTCCTTGATCTTCCATATGGTTTCACCGTGCGCATACCATTCACTGACAGTGCGCTGCCATCCCACGCTGATTTCGGAGAGGTGAGTACCAACAACGCAATTGCGATAATCCTCTTGAGCATTGAAAACTCCTCCGATCCAGAACAAGCCTGTGCCGGAGGCATTTCTATCGCTTTCGCTTTGCCGGTGGCAAGAGAAAATCCGCCACGAATTTCACGAATTACACGGAGCGGCATAGCCGCAACCAAATTGGGTCGCGTTCCTTCGCGTCTTCGCGCCTTTGCGGTGGCTCTTTAAAAAGCCACCGCAAAGACGCTAAGGCGCAAAGACAGGCAACCCTATCCTTGCTGAAACGGCAAGGATTTGAACGTTAGCAGTACAAAGATCAATTCGGGAAATTCGTGTGATTTGTGACAGATCTTACAGTCCAGGGAGGAACGGAAACGGGTGTAATCCGCCCACTTTTTTCCCCCATCCACCACTTCCCGTCCGAAGTCTGCCAGAAGGAGAAAGGCTCGTCGGTGTAAGGCTGTCCCTGGACGTTGTAGTACCTGATGCTCGGCGCCAGGTCGGTCAGGAGGTTGGCTCCGTTGAAGGAACCCCATCCTGTGGCATCGTCATATCCCGGGACAGCCGGATAGTACAGGTTCGTGCTTCCATCCGAGATATCGTGGAAGTCCGTGGCATGTCTTGGCCCTGTGGCCACGCCATAGATCGAGGGATTTCCAAATCCCAGCAGCGCCATACCGTTGACAAGCCGCTGCTGGTTGACAAGGGCGGTAAAAGCTGCCCAGAGAGGAGGGACACAGCTGGTGCCGCCGAAAATGTACCAACCTCCCCGATAATAAATCGAGTAACCTGCTCTGGTGTCGGCGTTGAGTGAAACATCCGGCACGTTCCGCATGGTGGCGGACCCGAGAGAAGAGACCGACAGGATGTTCTGTTGCCAGGAAGGTATACTCCAGAAGGAACTGATCCCTCCTCCACCCGCACCTCCCTTGATCGTGTTGTTCACATTCCAGGTGGTCTCGTGATTGTAGGTCCCGTCCGGATTCACAAACAGGCTAGTACCTCCAACCCCGTTCACATACGGTTGAGATGCCGGATCATCCACGCTGAGCACCCCACCGCCGTCGTAGGCACCATTGTCTCCCGCCGCAGCATAGATCGTCTGGCCCTGGGCTGCCATCTGCTGAAAAATCGCATTCTCGGCCGTCATCGTGGCGGGACTGCTTTCCAGCTCGCTCAGGCCCCAGGACGTGCTGATCTGCTTGGCAATATTGTCTGTGGCAATTCGGTTATAGGTGTGCAATGTGCCCGTGTTCGTGTTGGGCCCCTCGTAAACGATGATGCGGTCTGCGCCGGGCGCAAGAGCGATCTGCAGCTCGATATCCACGGTAGACTCAGATGACCCGCTCCCTGCATTGCCCGAAACGCCGTCCACGAGGACGTTCTGCAGTGTTACTTGTCGCAAGCCGTAGTAGCTTGTGTAATTCTGCACGTCGCTGGCGTTGTAACCATCGAGCTCGAATAGACCAAGGGTCTGCCCTGACCCGTCCAAGGAGATGCTACTGAGGTTATAGGCGGTCGCGATGTCATTCGGCGTCAGACCACCCCCCGGTCCTGTCCCAATCTGGTGCGGGGATCTCTGAGTTGCATCCTTCGCTCTCCTGAAACTGCTGTGCGAGTGGCGTGCACTTGCGTTTTCGAGGCCCACCACACCGATGAGGCGGGATGCAATGAAGTCCGGGAACTCAGGTTCGTTGTCGGGTGCGTGAAATTCACGCCCGTCTGGGGCCTGGTATCCGTGCATTTGTACGCGGAATCCCGCCTCCACTGCGGCAGAGGAACCGGATATATCCAGAAGGGTCCGATTCGGGTGAGTTCCACTGACCTTGAATCCCAGGCTTCGCATGTATCCAGCGATTACATCGTAGTCTTCCTGGGTGGGTCCGAATCTCTCGGCAAATTCCCGCTGCGAGAGGTAGTGACCGTAAAGTGGATCAGCGGGATCGTAAAGTCGGCTGAGCAGTATCAGCAATTCCGTCTGGTTGCGTAGGGGCAAGGCGACTGTCATTAATACCGTTTGCCCGGGAGCGAGCCGTCCTTTCCAGCGGGCGGCGGCGATGGCTCTCGTCGGAACATGGCCGTAGAGTCTCCTGGTCGACGGTAGTGGACGAGAGAAACCGGGGAGGGGCGATTGTCCCGCTTCATTGGAAAAAGCAAGCAGGATCGCCGTAGAGACGACTTTGGCGCGCAAATGAGCAATCTTCATTCTCAGACTCCTGATCCCTTCACTGTGTTTAAGGAGGAAGTGGGCGATCTGCGCTGCCGGAATTGCTCACACACCCGTCGGATCTATTAGGCACACCCAAAACCCTGGAAGTCATTGATGGAGATTTGGACGGAAGAGTTCAAATAAACGAATGGATTAGTGTACGGTGTCAGGTCTTGAACTTCATTTTGCGCACAATACCGCCATGTGCGAGGGTTCCAGGGGCAAAATGAAATTTTCAAGACCTGACACCACTTACCGGCCGCGCTTGAGTGCAAGCGCGACCTCGGCCACACGCTTCCCGAGACGGCGTCCCTGTTCCAGATCTTCACCGCTAAGAGGTGACCTGCCCTCACCAGTGGTCGCCGCAGCGCCGAGTGCCTGACCCTCGCTCACCACGATCATCCGGTTACTGAGCATGGCGGCGAGAATCGTCAACAGCGTCACTTCCTTCCCGCTGGCAACCTCGCCGCCTGTGACGAAGGCTGCTCCTATCTTGTCCTTCATAGGAAAAGCCGGCGGCAGGACCTTGCATTCAGTCGTCCAGCGGTCGAAGAAGTTCTTCACTTCGCTGGACATGTTCGACCAGTAAACGGGCGAGCCGACGATCAGGGCATCCGTTGCGAGCAACTCGTCGCACTTGACCTCGGTTACTCTCCTGCTGGTCACCAGAGCGTGCTTGTTCGCGCTCGCACCCTCGGCAACAGCCTTGGCCAGCGCCGCCGTATAGCCCGTGCGCGAGTGGTAGACAACGAGCACCCTCACGCTGTCAGTAACCTGAACGGTTTGCGAGTCTACTGGCCAACCGAAGAAACAGATCCAGAGCAAGGTTGCCAAAACGAACCGTGCCGTCTTCATCGGAGGCTCTCCTGGATGCACTGGAGATTCATGGTGATCCTTGCTTCTTGATGGTGAGTTCTAAAGAGCTCACCGCCAAGACGCGAAGAGCGCCAAGGAACCTAAGAGGAAGCTTCAGACCCGCGTCATCTGCCGCCGAACTCGAAGACAATCCCGCCCGAAACCCGCAAGTTGTTCTGGGCTCCCCCGAAGTTCTTGCTGATGAGATAGTCTGCCTGGCCGAGGCGCAGTGCCACGTATCGGGTCAGGCTCACATCGATCCCTGCGCCGACGGCCGAACCGAACGCGAAGTCACTGCGAACCACTGGAAAACTGACACCGGTAAATCCCCGTTTCACTTGCGTAGCTCCAGCAAGGCCATGTGCAAACAGCTTCACGCGTCCCATGGGAAGCAAGAACTGCGGCCCGACCATATATGCGTACATATAAGGCGTCTGCTCTCGCACGCTTAAAGTGAAGGTACCCACAGCACTGCGAACGGCGGGACCGTATGCACCGCTGAAGTCGAAGGCAACTCCAACATATCGAGTGAAATTCGTCGCAAAGGATGCTTCCCAGCCGTTCCAGTTCCTCGAGCCGGCATCGAAAGCGCCGGTAAGGCCACCGGAGTCAGTGTGGGTGTATGCATACCCGCCGTAGAACTGAACCTGCGGCGTCTGCGCGCTTGCCGCCAGAGGGACAATCAAGAGGGATATCGTCACAAGGATGATTTTGCGCATTTGTTTATCTCCCTCATACAAGATGCCGAATCCCCAATTTGCGTTCATTTGAACTGAAGCGGGCAGAAGGTGGAGAGGTGCCGAATCCTGGCGGATCTGCCGCGAATTTCCCGAATTACGCAAACCACCTGACAGATCTGTACTACTAACGTTCAAATCCTTGCCATTTCAGCAAGGATACGGCAGCCTGTCTTTGCGCCTTTGCGTCTTAGCGGTGGCTTTTTAAAGAGCCACCGCAAAGGCGCGAAGACGCGAAGGAACGCCGGACCCAATTTGGTTGCGGCTATGCTGAACCGGGTAATTCGTTGCAGTTTTGAGTTATGGCTGAACCTTGACTCGGCCCATCGGATACCAGCCGTCTGGTCGGATTCCTGCGATCGCCAGCTTCACCTTGGGCTGCTGAGAAACAGGGTCGAGGATGGCAACGTCGAGATCGTATTCCCCGGCAGGCAAGCCGGCCGGAATTGACACCGTGTCGTCATACAGGTTGTCTCCCGGGAGCCATGAGGTCACATCGGCGCGAGTGGTCAGAACTTCACTCTGTTCCGCGCCGCGGAGCCGGAGGGCGAGCGGGAACCGACTGTAGCAGGGCGCGACCCCTTTGTTTTCCCACCAGGAAGTGAACTCGAGAGCTCCCTTTGCCCGGACAATCAAAGGGTAAGTAAACTTGCGAAGCACGAAGCGGTAACCCATGCGTTTCAACCAGCGATTTACCTGCGGCCACCACTCGTCTGGAACAGCGGAGGACTTTCCATTGAAGGACGAGATGTGCCACTTGAGCGACTGATCGATGATGTAATCCACATCCCAACCCTTCTGCTTCCAGTAGTTCATCACCCAGCAGACTTCGAAGGAGACTGGCGCCTTCTTCCATGCGTCGCGCATTCCGAAGTTGATGATGGCTTGTGGATAATAATCGTACATGTGACACCAGGTCGGGCTGAATCCTCCCATGTCTCCCAGACAATCCACCCTCCAACCGACGGCACGTCTGGAGGAGGCATAGACGTTTGTTCCCCGGTCGGCCAGTTGCATGAGCAGGTGTGTCTTCCTGAAACTGTCCAGGTAACAGTCGATCAGGCTCCTCATCGTTCTCTCACTCAGCCTGTCCGAGCCCTCCCCCTCCCCCCAGGCGCCGACGATCGAGACATCGACTGCCTCGATGTCGGCGTTCCCATCGTAGCGGGCACCCAGCGAACGGATCATGCCTCCAAAATGTTTCGTGTAACGCGGATCTTCAGGGTCCGTGCGCCACTTCCTGATGGGGAGCTTAGTGCTCTCATCGCCCATCAGTTTCCTGTACCAGTCCGGTACATCGTTGTCTGCTTCAGTGCCGTAGGGGGCGATGCGGAGCATGAGCGTCTGTCCGCGCTCTTTGGCGGTTCTGAGCGCCGTGTCCAGAAGTTCCCAACGGTACTTCCCCATTTCAGGCTCGATGAACTTCCAGTAGATTCGAAAGTAGGCGATGGACGTCATGGGGTGATTCTTGTTTTGCAGGCTGCCCTTGTGCTCCTGATAGACGATGGGGTATCCCTCGGTCCACTTGAGGCCCTGGTTCATGTCATCCCCGTTGAACCGCTGGAAAGTCATGAATCCGATCCCCGGATTGATAAGGACGTCGTCAATCTCAGTGGGACGAACCGTGATGATTTCCTGAGCGGGGGCGTAAACTCCCAATATAAGGATCGCACATATCAGAGACCGTGTTGGTCGCACAGGGATCCTCCAATGCACGAGGTGTCGGTTATCGAAAGGTTCACTTTGCGCACCTTGACACCAAGACAGGCAAAGTGAGTCTCCACCCGCAAAGGGGTGGCTTCAAAAAGCCCTCCGGAGGGGGGCAAGCCCTTCCGAGTCGCAGCGCCAGAGGCGGCGGCTGCCCCAATGGAATGAAATCTTCAAAACCTGACACCAACGTCAAGCAATCGATCTCAATTGGTCCCGGTTCTCGTAGACCTTCTCGATGGCGTCCGCCACGTCGGCCATGTCGTCTTTGGTTCCCAGCAGCGGGCCGGAAGCCCAGATTATGGTTATTTCTTTGCAGACCCGGTCGCAGTTGGGACATCCCGCCTCATCCCGGTACCGCTTCAGCCGCCCGGCGGAGAACATCCTCTTGTAGCCCTTCGAGTTCAGGACGTTGTCCATCCACGGCTCCTTGTGCAATCCCTGGACGATGTACTCGCTGAGATCCACCCCTTCGGCGCGCAGGGCCTTGAGTAATGTCGCACGATCCACGTCGCGGAAGCGCTCCTTGTGGTAGGACATCCCGTAGATGTAAAAGGAACCGCTGCCCGTGCCTGGATACAACTTTTGCGGGGTGAGACCCGGGATGTCTCTCAACCTCGTGGTCAAATACGCGGCATTTTCGTTGCGGCGACCGAAACGTTCCATCACACCGGGCAACTGGCCAAGCAGCACTGCGGCCTGAAACTCGTTCATTCGGTATTTCGGTCCGATCCTTTCGGTTGCGCCCCGGCGTGACGTGCCGTGATTGTGCACGGTAAAGCACCTGTCCATCAGCTCCTCATCATTGCCGACGATGCCGCCCCCCTCACCGCAGGCAATGGTCTTGCTCGTCTGAAAACTGAAGCAGCCGATGTCGCCGATGGTTCCCAACCTCTTGCCGCGGTATTCAGCCAGGTGCGCCTGGCAGGCGTCCTCGATCACCTTGAGGTTGTGTTTTTTCGCTATCGCCATGATCCTGCCCATGTCGCAGGGCTGGCCCATGATATGCACGGGCATGATTGCCTTCGTATTCTCCGTAATCCTGCGTTCGACGTCATCGGGATCAAGCTGGTACGACTGCGCATCGATGTCCGCGAGGACAGGCAGTGCCCTTGCCGACAGGATAGAGGCGAGCGTGCCCGGGTCCGTAAAAGGCGAGGTGATGACCTCGTCGCCGGGACCGATTCCAAGCGCCTCCACGCAGGTGTGCAGCGACTGCGTGCCGGAGCCGGTGGCCACACAATACTTCGTGCCCAGCAGCTTGGCGTATTCCTTTTCAAACGTGGGGACCGTGCCCGAGTTGGACTGAATCCGGCACCAGATCCCACTCTTGGTGGTTTTCAGCACAGACTGGATGACGTTTTCGTCCCAGTAGGGCCACTCGGGCCAGCGCTTGTTTCTTCTGACCGGCTCGCCGCCGAGAATGGCCAGTTTGCCTGTCTTTTTTGCGATGTTCCCACGAGCGGGAATGGCTCCAGATGAAACCGCAGCGAGAGAACCGGCCGAAGCCGCAATGAACTGACGCCTTGTCAACTCGTCCTTTCTCATTTCATGATCCTTTCCCGAACACTCGCGAAAGATGCATGCGGAGACAATGTCCGCATTCTCTTATATAGTCCCGCGACGGCCGCACAATCAATCTATAATGAGCGGGATGAGGTGACCGGCGATGCCTGGGATCATGCGTGGGATATGGTTTGCGATTCTGATTATTACGTGGAACTGCGCCGTCTTCGGAGCGTCACAGCTCCGCCTGGCGACCTTTCGCTGCGAGGTTACACCCGCTCTGGGCGAGCCCCTCATCTGGGTCACGCCGGCAACGAAGGTCGAGGGCCCTCTTTGGGCGAAAGGTGTCGTGCTGGACGACGGCCGCGCGCGCTACGTTCTCTGCGCCGTCGACTGGTGCGGAATAGGCGGAGCTGCCTATGAGCTCTTTCGAGAGAAGATTGCAGCGGCAGCAGGCATCGGACCAGAGCACGTGGCGCTGCAATCCGTCCATCAGCACACGGCGCCGTACGTCGACGGCGACGCCTACCGGCTGTTGTCGTCACTCGGGATTTCCGCACTCCAGATGAGCGATGGTTCGCTGCAGGCAATATCCGATCGAATTGCCCGTTCGGTCGCCGAGGCCTGTACACACCTCGTCCCCTTTGACCGGATAGGCGCGGGAAAAGCCCGAGTTGAACGGGTCGCTTCCGCGCGCCGTGTTTTCCAGGACGGGAGGCTCATTACGCGATTCAGCTCCGGCGAGACCAAACCCAAGGTTGCCGCACTGTCCGAGGGCTCAATAGACCCGATCCTCGAGACCATCACCCTGGCAGCGGGAAATAAGCCGCTGGTCCGGCTGCACTATTATGCTACTCATCCTCAGACGTTCTGCTGCGACGGGCGCGTTTCAGGCGATTTCGTCAGCGCGGCTCGTGAGACGATTGAAAAGGAAGAGGGCGTCTTTCAAATCTATTTCACCGGTTGCGCGGGGGACATCACCGTCGGGAAATACAACGACACATCTGTCGAAGCGCGCGCCGATCTTGCGAATCGGCTTGGATCCGGAATGAGAGAGGCAATAGCCGCAACACGATTCTATGAGGCGATCAATATGTACTGGCGGATTCAGAAGCTGCGGCTCCCTCTCAAGACGACTGGAGATGGCTCCTCCTCCTTTTTGTATTCCCGGCTCGCAGGCCGGGTATATATATCTCCAGAAGATGCTTATCGAACCGCCATCTCACTCGCTTTCGCACGACGCTCGCGGCCCCTCTTTGCCAGCGCTCTCGAGATCGGCGGAATTCGGATTCTTCACCTGCCGGGAGAACCCATGCTCGAATTCCAGTCTTTTGCCCGGCAGGAGAGCGGGGACAAGTTCATCGCGATTTCCGGCTACGGCGACATGAGTCCCGGATATCTGTGCACCGACCGCGCCTTCAAGGAAGGGGGGTACGAGCCGAGTGCTTCGAATTCGGGTCCCGGAACCGAGTCACGAGTCAAGCTGCTCATCAGGGAATTACTGCGCTGACGAGGCACAGGAAAAGAAAATGACGAATGACGAGGACTTTCCCCGCATTATTCATTCGATAAAAATCGGTGACAGGCTACAATTTTCCCATCTCTTCGGCGCAGCGGACAACGCGGTATTCGCGTCAGGAAAATGGGGAAATTGTAGCCTGTCACCGATTTCGTCACCGATTTCCCCCTGATCCTGGATTGCGGAATTCTGGTGACTCTCCGTCAATCCTCGATTACCCTGGGAACGGAGTAATCGCCGTAAGTTCTCTCCCAGCGGAAGTCATCTGAAGCGAGGCAATCATGAACAGACTGAACCGTCGTGTTTTTCTGGGCAGATCCCTCGGCCTCTGTACCGGAGTTGCGGCCGGGATCAGTTATGAAGATCAGACCCTTCTGGCGCAATTGGTCAATCGCTCGGAATACGGTATTAAGAAGACGCCTGTGAAAGGGCTCCAGCACGGGAAACTGGGTAATTACGAGATCTCCCGCCTCATCATCGGCGGTAACCTGATCTCGGGTTCCGCCCATGCAGGCGACCTGCTGTACCAGTCCGCATTGATGACGCACTATTTTACGACTGAGAAAATACTCGAAACCTGGGCCCTGGCCGAGGAGAACGGAATCAACACGACTCTGATGCGGGCCGATCCCCATATCATAGAGCATTACCGGAAGTTCACCCGGGAGCGAGGCGGCAAGCTTCAGTGGATCGCCCAGTCGGCGCCTGAGCAGGGCGATCCCGTAGAGAACGCCAAGCGGGCGCGGGACAACGGCGCCCTCGCGATGTATCTCCACGGCGGTGTTTCCGACAAATTGGCAAAGGCCGGCAAGACGGAGGAAATCGGAAGCGTGCTGGCAGGCATCAAGCAGGCCGGTATTCTCGGAGGCATCGGCGCCCACGAACTGGCGACGGTGCAGGCCTGCGTCCGGGCCGGACTGAATCCCGATTTCTACATGTTCACCATAAACAAGCTGAATTATTACTCCAGCAATCCGGCGGAGGTTGCAGCGTTTATGAAGGGCATAGAGAAACCCTGGATCGGATTCAAGGTCCTGGGAGCCGGCCGCGACAAGCCGCCCGACGGATTTCTTCACGCATTCCAGCAAGGCGCCGATTTCATCTGTGTCGGGATGTTCGACTGGCAGGTTCGGGACGATACTGCCATGGTTCAGGAAATGCTGGCGAAGGGCATCTCCCGCGACCGTCTCTGGCTCGCGTGATAAAATCTGCCACAAATTTCAGGAATTACACGAACGATTAATTTTGCAGAACCTCTCGGAAAATCGGTCCGGGTCCTCATACGACAAATATCGTTGACATACGATTTATTTCGTACTATGCTGAGGCGATGAAACAGCTACCACTACCGACAAATGCCGAACTCGATATCCTGGCGGTGCTCTGGCGCCTTGGGCCGAGCACGGTGCGCGAGGTTCACGAAGCTCTCCGCAAGAAGAACGGATATACAACCACCCTAAAGCAGATGCAATTGATGACGGAGAAGGGACTGGTGGTCCGCAGCGAACGGTTCCGGTCGCATGTCTACGAGGCGGCCGAGCCTCAGGAGCGGACTCAGACTCAGATTGCGGGCGATTTGCTGAACCGTGCTTTCAACGGCTCGGCGAAGAGCCTCTTGATCGGGGCCTTGTCGGCCCGGCGTGCCACGAGTGATGAATTGGACGAGATCCGGCGGATATTAGACCGATTCGAGAACAGGAAGGAAAAGCGATGAACACTCTCACCCACTTCTTTGCGCAACCCTGGGCCGAGAGGCTTGGTTGGACCCTTTTGCACTTTCTTTGGCAGGGCGCGGCAATCACGGCACTGTTCGCGGCGGCACGCCCGCTGGCAGCGGGCAAGCCACGGACACGACACGCCATGGCGTGCCTTGCCTTGGGATCAATGACTGCGGTGCCGCTGATCACATGGTTTGTGATTGGCGGAAAGGCTGCATCCGGGCCCGCGACGCAGTCCGTGCGCCTTGCGGCGCTCCCGGCGGCGATTTGGAATGGGGCGGCCGGGGATATATCGTCCCATATTCTGATGCCTTGGCTGGTGATGCTGTGGCTGACCGGCATAACAGCATTCTCGGTGCGGCTCGCCGGCGGGTGGCTGTCGACAGCCCGTCTGAGATCCGAAGGGACTCGCCCCGCACCCGCGCAATGGAACCGGACGCTGGATCGCCTGGCACAGCGGATGGGCATCGGCCCCGGTGTGAGGCTGTTGGTTTCATCCCGTGTCGATGTGCCAGCGGTGCTGGGCTGGCTGCGCCCTGTGGTGTTGATGCCGATTGGGGCGCTGTGCGGCCTGCCGGCGGAACAGGTGCAGGCGCTGCTGAGCCATGAATTGGCCCACATCCGGCGCAACGACTACGTGATCAATCTGCTTCAAGGTGTGGCGGAGGCGTTATTGTTCTATCACCCAGCCATTTGGTGGGTGTCCAAGCAGATCCGTGTGGAGCGCGAACTGTGCTGCGACGATCTGGCGGTGGAAGCCAGCGGGGATGTGCTGACCTATGCTTGCGCGTTGGCAGGGCTTGAATCGTGTCGGCCCTCGCAGGTGACCACCGCCATGGCGGCGGATGGCCCTCCCCTCGCCGAGCGCATCCGAAGACTGCTCGAACCCTCGCAGCCTGCGCACACGATCCCCGGAACAGGTGCCGCGTGGGTGCTCGCAGCGCTGCTGTTGGCGGGCCTCGGCACCGTAGCCATCGGCGGCGCCGGGGAGCCGCAGGCCCGGCCTGCGACTCCGGCCGTTCCGGCTGCGACGGGACAGCACCCGACCGTAGATCGTAACGAAATCTGGGTCGATACGGTCAGGCAAGGCGACATGGTGAGGGAGGTGCGGGCCCTCGGAGTGATTACTTCCTCGTCCACGGTGGAGCTGAGGGTACCCGAAGTACAGAGCAAGGAGCTGAAGCCGGGGCAGCGTGTGTCGATCCTAGCCCGGGGCGGAAAGGACGCAACCATGGGCCGCGTGGTGCGGGTGCGACCTATCGCGCAGGGCGAAAATACCATCGACGTGCAGATTGAGGGAGCTTTACCGACGAGTGCCCGGACCGGCGGCCAGGTGGACGGCACAATCCGGTTGGAAACTATCCAGAACGTAGTGTTTGTAGGGCGCCCGGTGAAGGGGCTTGCCAATTCGGAGGGCACACTCTTCCGCATCGAAGCGGGCGGCACCCAAGCCGTGCGGGTAAGAGTGAAATTCGGAAGGGCCTCGGTTAATGCGCTGGAGATCGTCAGCGGCCTGAGCCCGGGGGATAAGGTCATCCTCAGCGACACGACAGCGTTTATAGATTCCGATCGGATCAATTTGAAGTAGCTCAGTGGACGTTGAGACGCGAATAAACGCCCTTCGAGAGAGAAGATTGGCGCACGGATTATAGCGACTCAGAGTCCTGTCTGTCGTTTCGCTATACCTCTGCCGCCACTTGTATCGGTGGGGCTTTCACCAGCACGGCACGCGAATAGAGGAGGACGAATCCCTGGCGTTGGGCGTTGAAATGGGATCTGGAACCAGGTTGCGACGTCATAATTCCCAGATCGCATCCGGCGCGCCGCGCATCCTGGAGTCGCCGGCGAAGAAGCGCCCCTTGAATCCCGCGGCGGCGGAAATCCGGCAACGTCGACGCGCCGCACAGTTGTGCGATTCCCTCATCGATCCGAAGTCCTCCCCCGCCGGCCGGTGCTCCGCCAACGCGCGTAAGGTAGGCACGAAAGCCGGGGACCTCTAAAAACGCAGCGAAGGCATCTTTGATTGCCTGCCTCGTGGGGAGAGAGACTCCGCTCCCGGAACCCGTGTCGTCCGGGTGCTCGAAACCGGTGATCACTACTTCGATCCAGGTGTCGATCTCGCGAGGCTGAACGATCTCAATCTCCATTCCTTCGTTCTCAGCCGGAAGCATGTTCAACTCGGCGAGGTTGCTGCCGAGGACATTCTCGAAGCCCTGAAGAAGGTAGCCTCGCGACGTAAACAGAGTGTGCACGGTGTGACTCACGAGCGTGGCGATCTCCGCCTGGACGACGCTGCCCCGTTCGAAATAAGCCTGCTCGATTTCTTCCAGCACTTCGTCTTCTACCTCTTCGTGGAATCCCACGCCGATGATTTTGTTGGCAGGCGAGTCGGGACCCGAATAGACGGCGATTCCCTGCCCCAGCGGCCTGACGAAGGGACGCGCATCGGGATTGCGTCGCTTCGCAGCCTCGCCAATTGCCTTCGAACCGCGGGACTCAAATCCGTCGATGCGGCGGTCCAGGCTGACATCGGCTAAGATCATGCTTTACCGTTCCGTTCTCCAGGGCTGGCTCTTTGAGCGATATAGTCACCCACAATATAGTCGTCTGTAAAGTGCTCTTGCGGCGTCGCGTCCCAGCGGCGGGATTCGAAAAAGCCACCGCCAGGACGCGAAGCACGCTAAGGGCTGGCGCAAGAGGTCTTTTCCCAGTGGCGGACTGGGTGCGAGTTCCCTCTACCGTCGGTTACCCCGCCTCAGTGACAGCGGTTGGGAGGCTCGTTGGGACCACCCTCGAGGCAGGGTATTGCGCTCAAATACTCATAGATGGCCGCGAGATCGCGATCGGTCATGTTCTGGAACGTGGGCCACGGCATGATTTGGAGAAGGTTACCGTCAAACCCGGATGGAAGGTTAGGGTGGACGTGATCCATGTCTTCGCCTGTCCTGATGATATGGATAAACTCCGCAAGCGTGCGACCCCCTTCAGACAAGCCCGTTTTGTCCGGCGTCAAGTTGCGGGAGATGATCAATGGATCATCAGGCCCCGGGTTGCCAAAGTCTACCGTGCCGAAGATCTGGCCGCCGCCCAAGTAAGTGTCTGGGTTGACTTTCTTTGGCTGGGGTCTGTTCGTCCCCGGGATGAACATGTAAGGGTTCATACCGGGAACAAAATCAAAATTCAAAGGTTGGCCGCTATTGTGGCAACTGTTGCAGTCGCTCACGGCGTTGACTATATAGCTGCCGCGCCCGACCAGTGCTCGGTTTTTGCCGGCCAGATTGAGTGGAACCGGCGCAATCTCAAATCCCCGTTGGATGATGGATTCATCACCATCCGCTTGGGCATCTACGCGTGGGGAACCGCTGACGATCAGAGCGATCGCAACGGCCGCGGCGAACGCCACGCTGACCTTCACAAACTGCAATGACTTCATTGGACGCCTCCTTTTTTTGGCAGTGACGGACCTTCATAGCCCTCAATCCGATAAGGCGCAAACGGCCGGCCAAAACTATCATCCGGAGACTACCCTTCTTGCAGGGGCCCGGCTAAACAGCTATCATTTTAGTTGCTCGGGAATGCAAAACTCTACGCAACCACACGACGATGAGGCCAAATCGCCCCCCTCCGGGGAGGTCAGCGGATTGCTCCGAGCCTGGGGCAACGGGGATCGAGCTGCGCTCGATCGGCTGACGCCGATTGTCTATGACGAGCTGCGCCGCCTTGCGCGGCGCTATATGAGGCACGAGCGGCGGGGGCACAGCCTTCAGACAACAGCCCTGGTCAACGAGGCTTACATACGCCTGGTGGACTACAGGAACATGCGGTGGCAGAATCGCGCCCATTTTTTCGCGGTATCCGCCCAGTTGATGAGGCGCATCCTGGTCGAACATGCGCGGCGCCGGAACCTGAAGCGCGGAGGCGGCGTGCCGCACGTCTCCCTGGAGGAGGCTGCCACGGTGGGCGGCGACCGGACTTCCGACCTGGCGGCACTCGACGACGCGATGAACGCGCTGGAGCGGCTTGACCCGCGCAAAGTGCAGGTCGTCGAAATGCGCTTCTTTGGCGGACTGAGCGTCGAGGAAACGGCCGAGGTACTCAAAGTGTCGCCCGTCACCGTGATGCGCGATTGGAGCACCGCCAAGGCCTGGCTTTATCGCGAATTGACCGGCGGGACAGGCGATGAATTCCGAACGGTGGGTACAAGTCGATAGCCTGCTGCAGTCGGCATTGGAGCGGCCGGCCGAGGAGCGCGACGCCTTTCTGCGTCATTCATGTGCGGGCGACGAAGAGTTGGAGTGCGAAGTCCGCTCTCTCCTGATATCACAGCAGCAGGCGGGAAGCTTCCTCGAGAACCGGGCAATCGAGCTGGCCGCAAGAGTCCTGGCCCACGACCAAAGCGATGATCCTCCCCAAAGCAAGTATGTCCCGATCGGGCAGATAATCTCGCACTATCGGGTTATTGGGAGGCTCGGCGGCGGCGGAATGGGGGTTGTCTACAAAGCTGAGGACACCCGGCTCGAGCGCTTTGTGGCTCTCAAGTTCCTGTCGGATGAATTCGTCGGCCATCCCGAGGCCTTGAATCGCTTCCGGCGCGAGGCCCGAGCCGCATCCTCATTGAATCATCCCAACATCTGCACAATTCATGATATCGGCGAGCAGCACGGCAGCTCTTTCATGGTCATGGAGTATCTGGAGGGCTCCACACTTCAGCAGCACCTCGCCGGGCGCCGCTTGGAGATGGACACGCTTCTTTCGTTGGGAATCGAGATCGCCGATGCGTTGGATGCCGCCCACTCCACAGGAATCGTCCATCGCGACATCAAGCCGGCCAACATTTTTGTCACCCGGCGAGAGCACGCCAAGATCCTTGACTTCGGCCTGGCACAACTGGAGGCCCCGGACGGCAGCAAGGAGCAACTCACAAATCCGGGGATCGCCATGGGTACAGCCGGCTACATGTCGCCGGAGCAGGCGCTTGGAAGGCCGTCGGATGCGCGGTCCGATCTGTTCTCTTTCGGGCTGGTGCTCTATGAAATGGCCACCGGCACTCGGCCTGCGGCCGCGGCCCGACTGAACGCCGACGTGCCGCCGTACCTCGAGCGCATCATTGCCAGATGCCTGGAGAAAGATCCTGAGCTGCGCTACCAACACGCGTCGGAGATTCGCAGCGACCTTCAACGATTGAAGAAGGACATGGATTCGGGTGGCATGGCCACAACACCGAAGCCTGGAGCCTCGACTGCCGGTGTGAAATACCGGCACTTGATCATTGCTGCCGCCGCGGTTGTGCTGGTGTTCCTGGTCGCGGGTTACGTCTATTTGCACCGAATACATGGACTCACAGACAAGGACACGATTGTCCTCGCAGATTTCACCAATTTGACGGGCGATCCCGTGTTTGATGGGACCCTTCGACAAGGGCTGGCGGTACAGCTCGAACAGTCGCCGTTCCTCAGCCTAGTCTCCGAGGAGCATATCCGGCGGACGCTTCCCCTGATGGGCCGGCCCTCGGATGCGCGGCTCACCCCGGAACTCGCGCGGGAAATCTGCGAGCGAACCACAAGTGCTGCCGTCCTGGAGGGCTCGATTGCCAGTCTGGGAACCGAGTACGTTTTGGGCTTACGCGCCAGGGGCTGTCGCACCGGAGACGTCCTGGATGAGGAGCAGGTGCAAGCCGGCAGAAAGGAAGACGTCCTGAGGGCATTGACTCAAGTTGCCAGCAAATTCCGAACCCGTGTCGGAGAGTCGCTGGCTACGCTCGAAAAGCACGACACTCCGCTCGCCGAGGCCACGACGTCGTCGCTCGAAGCCCTGAAAGCCTATAGCGCGGCCTGGCAGGTGGGGTCATCAGCCGGTCCAGCCGCCGCTGTGCCCCTCTTCAAGCGCGCCATCGAGATCGATCCCAAATTCGCACTTGCATATGCCTCGCTGGGACGTATGTACGACGACATTGGAGAATCAGCCCTCTCGGCGGAGAATACTGCCAAAGCCTATGCCCTGCGAGATCGCGCCAGCGACCCGGAGAAGTTTTTCATCACAGCATCCTACGATATGCAGGTGACAGGAAACATGGAAAAGGCGCAATCGACTTGCGAGCTGTGGGTGCAGACTTATCCTCGCGAGAAGGTCCCCCACGCCTTCTTGTCCGGGATTATTTACCCCGTCTTCGGAAGGTACGACAAGGCGATTGACGAATCGGAAAAAGTCAACAAGCTCGATCCCGACTTCGCCGTTGGATATGTCCTTCTTTCCTTCGCGTATGAATACCTCGGCCGGCTCCAGGACGCCGATAATGCCTTCAGGGCAGCCTCGGAGCGCAAACTTGAAACGCCTGACCTGTTGGTCCAAAGATATGACATCGCCTTTTTGAAAAATGACAGGGCTGGAATGGAACGGGAAGTGGCACTCAGTCAGGGAATGCCCGACGCGGATCCTTGGATCTCCGACCACCAGGCCTTCGTTTCTGCATATTTCGGTCACCTGCAGCAGGCAAAGCGGTTGTCACGCCGCGCAGTGGACTCCGCTCAAGAATCGGGCCAGCAGGAAGGCGCTGCTCTGGTCGAATCCGGAGCAGCGGTGCGGGAAGCCTTTTTCGGGGACACGAGATCGGCCCGGAAGAGTGCAATGGCAGCCCTCGAGCTTTCCAGGGATCGGGATGTGGTGTATGGCGCTGCCGTTGCACTGGCACTCTCCGGGGAATCTTCACGCTCTCAGCTTCTTGCCAATGATCTGGAAAAGCGCTTCCCGGAAGACACGTCGGTTCGATTCAACTACCTCCCTGTGATCCGTGCGCTTATCGCTCTAAACCATGATGATGTTTCGAAGGCCATCGAGCTGCTTCAGATCAACGCTCCTCATGAGATGGGCGCGCCGCACAGCAGCTTCCATGGCTTCTACGGATGTCTTTATCCGATCTATGTGCGTGGGGAAGCCTATCTGGCAGCACACCGGGGCGCCGAGGCCGCCGCAGAGTTCCGGAAAATTCTCGATCACCGTGGCATCGTCGTAAGTGATCCTGTAGGCGCGCTGGCGCGCCTGCAAGTCGGCAGAGCGTTCGCTTTGTCCGGAGACAAGATCAGGGCAAAAACGGCCTACCAGGATTTCCTCAATCTCTGGAATGACGCCGACCCTGATATTCCCGTGCTCAGGCAAGCCAAAGCGGAATACGCCACGCTGCAGTAAACGCCGCCTGTCCGCAACGTTTCGACCGCCGTGGTATGATTTTGGCGGGTGTACCTTTCTAAGAGTCCATTTTCTTCAGCCGGCATAGTTAGTTATCGCGCCGAAAGCGCCCCGGAGGGGCGCCAGCCAATAGCCCCGGGCAAGCGAAGCGCAGCCCGGGGTTGGGATTGTCAAGAAAGATCAGAGCCCTGAAGGGGCGACAGATAACACATGGCATACAAAGGCCTTTCGCC
>DASQID010000337.1:0-4958 GCA_035631775.1 Acidobacteriota bacterium | reverse complement strand
ATCTCCTTCCGGAAGCCGTCGGTTGATGGACTGGAGTGCCTTCCAGGTGACATTCGACAGTCCCGAAACAAAGGAAGAACCGGTCCAGTTGAAAAAGCGACCTTTGCCTTTGCCGTTATGGAACAGATGATCTGTGTACATTCTCCTACTCCCAACCCCCGAGTTACTGAAGCCACTTCCCCCCTGCATCGGCTCAGTTATCCCGAGAATGCAGAGAGAGATACGGATAGTAAACTACCAACTTTTGATTGGCCCGTCCAATTATATTTCTGGCCTTTGGACTGCAAATTGCAGATTTCAAATTGCAATTGGGTGCGGCTCATTCAGAACGGACCACAAGCTACACAAATACAAAGAGATATGCAAACCCGCAGTTCAGGCAACTGCCACTGCTTGATCACTTACGGCCTCCCCGATTTCGTAAGTGGGCCGCACGCGAGGAAGTTATCAATTATCGTTCGTCAATTATCAATTGTCATTTTCTGTTTGAGGCGCGACCTCGATCAGGACCGCACAGGCGAAGGGCTTATAACGGACAAATGACAAAATGACCATCGACAAATGATGAATGACAGATATTTTGGTGTGGAGCTCTTCGGATTGCAGTCCCAACTTATATCCGGTGCGACAAATCTTCTGTCCCAAAAAGAGCCGCACCCACTGCAATCTACAAATTGCATTTGCATTATTTGCAGTCTGCAATTCTTATTTCCCAATGCCATCATGCAGTGTTGCTAGAAAATGAGCGAATTGCGGTTTCAGGACCAGAAAAATCTCCGTCAGCACCAGTCCAATCACAGTCCGGTGCTCCCTGTTCCGGATTACCCGCGACCAGAGAAAGGTCGAGGGACCACCCACCACATTTCGAAAGCTGGGAAGGAAAAACGGAACACGATGTGCGTAGGAAAGGAATGCCTCGCCATATCCCTCTAGAAGTTCCTGCTCCTCAGCCTTCATCACCGGATAATAAAAGGCACCAAAGAAAAGGCCAAAGGGCAGCAACAGCCAGTAGCCCTGTCCGGCAACCAGTATGCCCAGCGCCATGAAGAAGGATCCGAGGTAGAGGGGATTTCGTGTAATTGCATATGGTCCCGCCTGCGCCAGTGTCTTTCCCTTTTCGATGTGTCCGGCGGCCCAGACGCGCAGCATGGCGCCGGCCATAGCCACGACTCCGCCCAACCACAATGAGCGGCGGGAGGGATGCATCAGCAACAAGAATACTATTCCCAGGAGAGTCCCTGCCGGCACCCGGATTTTCTGCGCCAGTTTTCCCCAGGAGGCCACTGTCTCACTCAGGTTGCTTTGCCTCCTTTCCCATAGTGGTCCGCTCCCGCGTAAAGGGAGCGTTCAGCCATTTTTTGGCTTCGGCTTGTGCACCATTCGTATCGTCTTTGGTATTCAGGGCTTTATTGTATTCAGCCAGGGCTCGTTGACGCTGGCCTAGGATATCGTAGATCTTGCCGATGTAAATGTAGCACCAGACCTCGATCCATTTGGGGTCCCTGTCGCCATTCAATGCATCGCGAAAAGAGTTCGCCGCAGACTGCAGGTTGAACTGGTCGAAGAAGACTTCCGCAAGATGGTAGTGCGCCAGCGATTTGTGGGGATTGAGTTTGAGGGCGGCCTCGTAGGCTCGGATTGCCTCGACGTAATCTCCCTTTTGCCTCAGATCATCTCCCATCGAAAGTTGGACTGACATCTGAAGATCCTTCGAGTCCCTGAGAATTCGATTGTCGGGATCCAAGACGACGCCCTTGGGCAGTGTGTAGGTGCTGATGTCGAAGGGAGTGGATTTTCCGCTCAGATCTATCGTTGTTCTTTCGGTTTTTCCCTTCGTTACCACCTCGACTTCGAGCGGCATGCGGAAAAGGTCACGATCCTGTTTGACCGTTCCGGAAACACGAAAACCTTCCTTCGTCTTGAAGGTGACATAGTCGGTTTGGAGCGTGGGAACTCCTATCGTGTCGATCCACTCTGCAAAGAACCAGGCAAGCTCCTTGCCATCGATTTGATCGGCCAGTTTCTGGAAATCCGAGGTACTGCCGGCCTTCCCGCTGAATTGCGCGACATATTGCTGGAGGAGTTGATTGAACTTGGCCTCACCCATCACTCCCTGCAACATTATGAGTACCCAGGCACCCTTGCCCGCAACGACAGATTCGTAGGGCTCGGTTCTGTAACCGAGGCCAAGACCCACGCGAACGGCGCTCTTGTTCTCGAACTTGAGACCAAGAACCGCTAGGTTGTTGAGTTCCTCCTTGAAGGCGGCAGCTCCTTGGCTCTGGCCTATGTAGAGCGCGGCGGACATGTAAGACATGCCGTCGACAAGCCACAAGTCATCCGTGCTCTTGATACCTACTGTATCCATCCACCACTGGCCGGCGGCTCTGCGCGCAAGCTGGCGTATCGCAGGAGTGGTTTGAGACAGTTCCCTGTGGGTAACAAAGATGGTTCCAAGCATGCCCGGCTGCACGGATAATTTGTCGTCAACCTCAACAAGGCGAAGGGTGTTTCCCGAGGCTGAAGGCCCGAAGGTCTTCTGATAATAGGCGAGGATCTTGGCCAGAGCTTGAGCACTTTTCTCGATCGCGTCGAACCGCCCCTCGCGGGAAAAGCAGTTGATTGTGAAGCCGTTGGATTGAACCTTCCTTTCGAAATACTGCCCAACCACGATGGAATTGGGCAGGATAGGAACTCTTGAAGTCCAACCAAACGTCTCGGTAATACCTTTGGTCACAACCGGCATCTGTGTTCCCGGCCCGATTGCCACCATGCCCAGGGGCACGTTGACTTCGATTGTTGCGGTCGCCCGATCCACAAGAAATCTGTTGATCGGAAACCACTTGGAGGAATACAGCAAGTAGCTCCCCTCCATCCCGATATATGCGCTGCTCTCGTCCCGCGTGTAAAGCCGGCTGTATTTGTCGCGATCGAACCCGCCTGAGTATTCGATCTTGATGGTAATGTTGTTCGCAGGCTCGATTGGCTTGGAGAACCTCACCGAGAGTTGTCCAGGCCCGTTTTCATCCTGGCCAAATTCGAGTTCGATCCCCTCCGCATTCAGTACTTTCTGAACCGAGAGATTCTCGCTCAATTCAAAGAGTACGACATCGGTCGCTTCGACGGGCCGGAAGGTTATAGTCGCAACTGCCTTGATCTCGTGAGCGTCGGGGGTGAGAGTCGCCTGAACGGAGTAATTCTCGACGTCAATCTGAGGTGCCGATGAGGACGCCCGTTTGGCCTGAGCATCGACATCCGGCACCGAGCTCATGAACATAAAACCAATCAGAAGACCAAAAACCAATGCAGCGGGGAATAGTGATGCGAGGCGCCATGAGCCGGGCGATGAGCGTCGAGGATCTGCAGCGCAGTAGATGTCAATCCGCCGCCGGGAGTGAGCGGCCCCAGTCGAATGTGAAGTTATTCTCGCGCCAGCCCAAGGGACTCGCTTCATGATCATAGACATCCTTCCCAGACCTATAGATAGGTCTCCACCGCTGCAGCAACCGAATCGGAGGCACAGCGAACGCTCAGCATCTCCCGAATATCGGCCAGACGCGTCTTCATGGCCTCGGCCCTTTTCGGCTCCCGCAGGAACTCCAGTGCAACCTTCGCCAGCGCATCAGGATTCGCATCCTGCTGCAGATACTCGGGCACGATTTCTTCTTTCGCAATCAAGTTTACTAGTCCTTTGAGTGAACTGTGAACCAGCAAATTGCCGAACCACCAGCTGATGGGCGATATTTTGTAGATAATGACAAAGGGTTTACCCACCAGTGCCGCCTCCAGGGTACTGGTCCCACTCTTAACAAATGCGAAATCCGAATTCGCCAGGACATCACGTGACGCAGCCTTCGCCATGCGGAAACATCCTGCATTTGGATTCCCCTGCAGTATGCCTCCGGCTACCCGCCGCAGTTGATCTTCATCAACCGTAGGAGCCACCGAAATCAAGAACTGGGCGGGGCAACTTCGCAAGATCAGTTGGGCTGCCCGCAACAATGTGGGCAGAATATAATCGATCTCCTTGCGGCGACTGCCGGGGAGGATTGCTATGGTCTTCACCTCCGGTTCGAGACCCATCCCGCGCAGGAAGGCAACGCGGTCGTACCGGGGGGAAAAATCCTCCAACAGGGGGTGACCCACAAACTCCACCTCAATCCCGTGTTCGCGGTAAAACGCCTCCTCAAACGGGAGAATGACCAGCATCTTGTCCACGTAGTTGCGGACAGTCCGTATTCTACCGCGACGCCAAGCCCAAAGCTGCGGGCTTATGTAGTAGATAACCTTGATGCCCGCTCGTTTCATTTTTTTTGCCAGCCTCAAGTTGAACTCCGGGAAGTCCAACAAGATGGCAAGCTCAGGGGGATGCTCGACCGAGGAGCGGACCAGTCTCCGGAAGGTTGCCAGATACCTGCGAAAATGAGCGACGGCTTCCCGAGGACCTATGTGTGCAAGGTCGCGCACATGCGCAACCAGATCCACGCCGGCCGCTCTCATCTCGTCGCCGCCCGTGCCGTAGAAGTAGATCGTGCCCTTCCCTCGACGCGCGCGTAATCTCCGCACCAGGCGGGCACCGTAGCGGTCAGCCGAGGCCTCGCCTGCCACTATAAGTATCCTCTTCTCCACCATAGCGATATGTGAAGTCTGGCGTCAGGCGTCAGCAGCTGCCCTTCAACAGATCGAACTCCTCAGCCTGAGTCAACGACGTCTGGGATAGCCGAGAGCGGCTAGCCACCCGCAGAGCGTCGCAGGGCGGGCGGCTTGAAGAAGCCCCCGGATGTGGCAAGCCAGTAGCGCCGGCAGCGAAATCTCATCCTGCAAACGACGCTGAACGGCAGAGCCCTTTGAGTCGCACTGCCAGAGGCGGTGGCTTACCCTTATGGAGTTAGTGTTCGTGCCCGTCGGTTTACATCAATATATTCAGTCCCTGGCAATCCAGCCCCCGCCGACAACAC
>DASQID010000336.1:0-5095 GCA_035631775.1 Acidobacteriota bacterium | reverse complement strand
AAGAAGAAGGAATTCAGGTCATACTCGGCACTTCGGGTGAGTCCCGCCTGAAAATCGACGACCGCGCCCGGACTCAGGTCCAGCCACACCGACCCCCCGTTATCACGCGCGATACTGGATCCTCCCACGGTCAGGCTCTGGGTCTCAAACACCCCACTCTTTGGGCCCCGGCCTTTTCCTTGACCGGTAGTGCCCGCCTGTCCGCGCCTTATAAGCTTGCTGAAGACTTTCTGCTGGCCGAAGGGTGCATCTGCGTAAGCCGAGGCGCCAAGGCTGAGAGCCCGCCAGACCTCGACATCGGCCCCGCCCTCAAAATGGGCAACCTTCCCGAGAGATGTAAAAGGCCGCGTGAAGAAGCGCGTGTCGGAAATGCTGTTCGCTAATCCTACATTGGCAAATGGCGTAATCCTGCCGGCAGTGAATGCCAAGTAGTTGTTCCAATCGACCGTGGCGCGCCCGGTGCTCAGGCCTTTTGCCGGATCCCCTGTGGGGGCCGTTCCGGTGATCGATGAGATAAAGCTTGCCCGGGAATTGCTGAAGCTGAACCGCAGGTCGAGAAAGACATTGCCTATGCCGTTACCCGAGCTGAAGCCTGCCGCAGACGAACTGGAAGAGGCACGCACAAAATAGACCGGTATCCCAGCGTCAATCTCGAAATGCCGGTTGAATTTGAAGCCTGTAGTCGAGTTTAGCTTTGTGACCGTTCCAAGCGTGCTCGATGTTCCCTGAAAGGACTCTATGAAGACGAAGCCGCTGTCCTCTTTTTTCGAATTGACAGACTGGGCGGTCAAGACCTCCGCAGCCCACAGGACCACGGATGCCGAAGCAACAGCGATAAGACACACTCTCTGCTCGGAGAAATTGCTGTGAATAGATCCCACTCTCATAGAGCCTGCCCTCGCTGTAGGAAAATGTTGGATCAGCCTGATGGAAGGGGGGATGTGCGCATCTTTAGATCTCAAGACGCGCCTTCCGTAACATCCCCGCTTACCTACGAGGCTCAGAGAAAGGAAAAAACACCTGTCCGCATCCACTCTGTCAGGAGAGCGTGGAGTGGTTAGCGATGAGGCCCCTTCATTTTCGGTCCCGCGGCAGCACCGTGCTGACGCGAAGCGCCTTGTTGAGCGTGGCCCGCCTGAGCCTGCTGTGTCCGCCCTTCTCTCAGTTGATTGCCAGCACGCTTGAGGCCGCTGACCACCTTACCCAGTTTCAGGTTGTTCTCTTTGGCAATCTCACCCCATCCTTTGCCGGACTTGAATTCCTTTGCGATTTGGTCGAAAGTCTTGCCACTGGCTTGAGCCAGAGAGTTGGCTATGAAAAGCTGGCCGAAGCCGAACTTTGTGCTTTGCTGCTCCGACTGTAGGGTCGCAACCGGGACCTTCAGCTGCTTCGAAAGAGACTCGAAGACAACCTGATTGTCCTTGCTCAGTTTTGCTTCGTCATTCAATCGAGTTGCGTTTTTTTGCAGCTGCTGGACTTCCTTCGAATCATCTCCAGGCCGGCCATAAGCGCCTGTAACCAGCAACGCAAGTGGAAAACACCAAATCAGAAGCTTGCGCAACATGTCAACCTCCCGTCTGACGTTTTGAGGGGGGCGCTCCATTTATTGAACCGCAAGTTTCGTGCCAGATTCGTGGGTTGCGCCAAACTACTAATAATCGAATACTTATCGAGAAAACCTGGACCAGGTTTTCGACCTGGCCGAGGAAAAACTCCCTGGGAGGAATGACACCGTCTAAGGGCTGAACAGCAGTGGCTAATGGAAACGACGCAGCTGGCATAGAATAAGGATCGCGCGAGTCAGCGCGTCTTACTGGACTGGATTTGTTTCCATGGAGTCAGTCACCGACATCCTGGGTTTGGGAGCGGTCGCCGTAGATGACTTTGTATATGTGGAGTCGTATCCGGCGCCCAACTCCAAAGTGCGCGTTGTAGATCGGGAGCGTCAATGCGGTGGGCTGACGGGTACCGCTCTGGTGGCGGCCGCACGCCTGGGCTGCCGCTGTTCTTATGCAGGGGTCACCGGCACCGACGACGCCTCCCATTTCGCGCTGGCTGCGCTGGCCGGGGAAGGAGTGCGGATCGACTCGGCCTGCCGCCGCGCCGACAGGCGTGTTTACCATTCCACGATCATCGTGGACCTGCTTGGCCGCCGGACTCTGCTCAGCGATGGCCGGAACGTGCAGCCGGCCGGCGAGGACTGGCCGGAGGAGAGTACTATCCGTTCCTGCAAGGTTCTGTTTGTGGACCACACAGCCATGTCGGGAATGATACGGGCGGCTCGCATTGCCCGATCTCAGGGCATTCCTGTAGTGGCCGATTTGGAACGCGTCGCGTCGGAAAACATCGGCGACCTGATGAGCTTGGTCGACCACCTGATTGTGCCTGAGGAATTCGCCCGCGCAGTGACTGGCAAGGACGAGCCTGACCGCGCCGCCGCCGGCTTGTGGACCGGCGCCAAGGATGCTGTCGTGGTCACCTGCGGTGAGGCTGGCTGCTGGTATATCGGGCCCGATTGCGGGCCCACTCACCGGGAGGCCTATCGCGCTGACGTGGTCGACACCACAGGATGTGGTGACGTATTCCATGGCGCTTATGCCGCCGGGCTCGTCTTGGGTTTGGACTTGGCCGCTCGCATCCGGCTGGCGAGCGCTGCCGCAGCCCTCAAAGCAGCTCGACGGGGAGGTCAGGCCGGCTGTCCGACGATGGCCGAGGTCGAGAGATTTATCCGCGAACACTCCCCCCGCTAATTCGTCAGTCTCAGTCCCCGAACATGCGCATTCATTTGATAATCTTGAAATCGCGAAGGCTGCGTACCACCTTCCCTGAAGGATCCGTGAGATCAGCGACAATAGTATAGCTGCCCGGCTCGCTCGGGAATGTCTGAGTGAACGGTACGATCCGCCTGCCTAATGCCGGAACCGTGCAGCTCTGCGATTTTGTTCCTTGCGGCTCGTCTTTCTGCTCGATTCGAAGGCGGACCTCGCCTTGCCAATCCTGGTAGAGGTCGTTGACAACATAAACCTTCAACTGTCTCTCCGATCCCGCGGCGACCTCCTCATCCCACATATCCAGCATCAACCCGACCGGATTGAATGCCTCCCCCACGTACTCCCGGAACTTGGGTTCGAAGTCGAGCGTCTCCAGATTCAGGAAGTGGTCGCTGGTTGCACCCCCTTCCGGCCTCGGCTTGTCTCCGGGGCGAGAATATCCGAGACCGCAGAAGTGCAGGACCCCCGCAACCTCACGGTGGCAACGCCAAAATTCCGTGAGCGCCGCCAGATAGCGAGCGTAGATCAGCCGTCGCTGATCCACCGTCGAGTTCGGGCCCAACAGGCTTTGGTATACCCTGTCGGTCAAGCAGGTCGGGTTCCCATCGCGCGTAAGCCACAACCAGGCATACTCGTTGATGATGATCGGCACGCTGAGTTTTTTCTGGGCGTTCTGAAGCTCGGGCACGCCGGACCAGGTCGCCATCTCCCTCAGGCGAAATGGCGCTCTGCCCTCCCACGCACGAATGAACTCATACGGATGGGCCTCGACGCAATCAGCCATGCTCTGTGGCTCCGCCCAGCCGTTATCCCACGGCCGGTTTGAAAGGTCCAGGTGCCGTACAGCCTGGAGAGCCTTGCCCGTCTCGGCCGTGTAACTTTCGTTTTGCGCGTCCCAGATGACCACGCAGGGATGATCCCAGCGTTCTCGCATCCACTCGGTGTACTCAGGAATTATTTTCTCGGCCTTCGGATTTTCCGGAGCTTTGTTGAGAAGCCAAATGGGAAACTCGTCCTGGATGAGAAATCCTTCTTCGTCGGCGATGTCGTACCAGAGCTCCGGGGGGAATCCGATGCAATAGCGAAGCGAGTTCCAGTGCATGGACTTGAATTTCCTGTGCAGCAGCCGAACCCACGCCGCCCGCCAGGGCCGGTCACGCCGCTCGGAGTCTTCGAAAAAGCGGTAAATCGTCACGTTGCTGCCGCGCATGTAGTAGGTCTTGCCGTTGAGGACTGCGCGCTTGGTCTGCGGATCGAAGCGGAATGAGCGCATTCCGAAGCGGACCGTCGCCGCGTCCTTGCCTGTGCTTACGTATAGCTCATACAGGAAAGGATCCTCAGGCGACCAGAGCCGGCAATTCGAAATCGGAATTGTGATGTCGACAAGAAACTTTCCGTCTACCAACCTTGCATTGCTTAATTTGACGTCTTTTAGTCCTCCGACTCTCCTTCCCGTGGACGTTTCCGTCACACTTACTGGGAGGGGCGTGGCCTTTGTCTCCGTCACCTTGTCAAGTTCAACCACTACTCGGACAGATTTGGCATCGATGTCGGGAGCGGCCTGGACATTCCTGATATATGGCTGCCCTGTCAGGATCAGGTCGACCGAGTCGTATATTCCCGGAAGGAAAAGATATTTCTCAAAATCCCAACCTGTGGGCATGCCCTCGGGAAGTAATTGGCGGTCGGCACCCACGCGGATGACAAGTTCATTCTCCTGGCCTTCGCCTTTAAGGAGCGACCTCACCTCCATATAGGCGGGTGTGAAGCAGGGTAGATGCTCGCCTGCAATCCTGCCGTTCAGGATAACTTTCGTGCCGTACTTGGCCTTATAGATTTTCAGGACGGCAACCTCTGGAATCGGCCCATCAACCTTGAAGGTGCGGCGATACCAAAATGCACGGCGCAGAGTGCTTGGCTTTCCGACGTCTTTGAACGTTGGCTGGGCCATATCCAGCAAGCCGGGCACGGGAACGGTGTGAGCAAAGGCTTGCGGCCTCGAATCCAAATCTCCCTGCTCAACCTGCCAGACGCCGTCAAGATTCAACACGGTTCGCGGCGCCGCGGGCCTGAGCGAGGCAAACACGGCTCCGCTTGAGCAGCTTTGGCAGACAAACAGAATGCACATCAGACCCTTGCATGAATCGAGCAGAACCGACATTTTGAGTTCTCCGTTTCGGCTAGGGCCCAATCATAGCCACCTTCCTGCCCATAAGGAAACAGCTCTTTGCATTTTGCGGCGGGCTCTAACCTGCATTTCTCACGAGTTTTCGCAGCGAGTCGCCTGTGCGCTGTTTAGATGTGGGTCCGGGCTGAAAGCCCGG
>DASQID010000335.1:0-3574 GCA_035631775.1 Acidobacteriota bacterium | reverse complement strand
CTCGGCAGCCGGGCTACCTGGACTGTGGCCCGCGCCGGTTTCACTTCTCCGAAAAACTCCGTATACACCTGATTCAGTCGGGAAAAATCATCAAGATTGGTCAGATAGATCGTGGTTTTCACTACCTTCTGCATCCCGCTGCCTGCGGCCTGAAGAATTGCGGCCAGGTTGTGCAGAACCTGCCTCGTCTGAGCGGCGACATCACCCTGAACCAGGGCTCCGGTCCCAGGCTGAAGAGGGATCTGTCCAGAAACGAAGATGAATCCGTTGGCACGAACTGCCTGGGAATACGGACCGATTGGAGAGGGAGCGTCTTTTGTTTCGATGATCTCTCGCATGAGTTCTCCTGGTGACCTTGTATTCGCGCTGGAATAAAACCCTATTTCGGGCCGGCGAAGGACAAGCGCAATGGAAAGCGGCGCCGTCGGCCTCACAGACAATGGAGCGACTCCTCCCGAAACCCTCAGCTCACGGCAATTTGCTGACTCGCTCCACGTCCTGGATTCCCCGGATTCCCTTCAGGACGTGGACGACCTTTTGCAAATGCTTGACGTCGTTAATATCAACTGTTAGCTCGACTGATCCCTTGCCCCCTTCAGCCGAGGAACGGGATTCGCGGATGTTGGTTTTCAGGTTGGATATGGCGGAGGTTATGTCGGCGAGGATGCCCTGCCGGTCCTCAACCGCAATTGCCAGTCTTACCGTGTAGACCTCGTCGTTCGGCACGTTGATCCACTCCACATCCGTCATCCGGTCCGATCCCATGAAATTCGCCAGGTTGGGACAACCGACAGTATGAACCGAAATTCCTTTCCCCCGCGTGATGTAACCGACAATTTCGTCCCCTCGAATCGGATTGCAGCACTTTGCCCGGTAGACAAGCAGTCCATCCTGTCCCTTAACCGTAATCGGGGAATCGCTTCTGCCCAAAACCTTCTTCACAACCGTGGTAATCGCCGATGGTTTAGACTTTGGCTCTGTCGGCGGAGACTGATCCGGAAAGATCGGGGCAAACACCTGGCGGGAGGAGATCTTGCCGAACCCGATCTCAGGATAGAGGTCCTCGGGCTTTCTGACCCCGAGCTGATCCAGGACGGCGGTGAACGCGCTCATCTCGACCACGCGCTTCCAGCTGGACTTGAATTTTCGGGCCTCTTTCTCCAGCAATTTCTTCCCCAACTCCGCCGCATCCTCACGCTCCTTCTGATTGACCCAGTGCTTTATTTTCCCCCGGGCGCGCGGCGTCTTGACAAATGAGAGCCAGTCCCGGCTTGGACCCGCATCTTTCGACGTGAGAACCTCGACGACTTCCCCGTTCTTCAGCTTGTGCCTAAGTGGCACGATGCGGCTGTTCACTCTGGCGCCGATACAGTGGTGACCGACCTCGGTATGGATGGTATAGGCGAAATCCACCGGTGTCGCATCCCGTGGAAGCGTGATTACCTCGCCCTTTGGCGTGAAGCAATAAACTTCGTCCGGGTACAGGTCCACCTTCAAGTTGCTCAGAAACTCCCGCGGATCACTGATTTCATTTTGGGCATCTATCAGCTGCCGCAGCCAGCGGAATTGTTCTTCACCCTCGACCGCTCCGGACTTGCCCTCCTTATATTTCCAATGTGCCGCAATGCCCTCCTCGGCAATGCGGTGCATCTCCTGCGTTCGGATCTGAATCTCGAAGGGCTGGCCGTTCTTTCCTATCACGGAGGTGTGCAACGACTGATAGAGGTTCGGACGTGGGATGGCGATATAGTCTTTTATTCGCCCTGGAACAGGCTTCCATAGGTTGTGCAGAATACCAAGGATCGTATAGCAGTTTCGGACCGTATCCGTGATCACACGAATCGCAATGAAGTCGAACACCTCGTCTATGGTGATTTTCTGGCGTCGCATCTTGTTGTAGACGCCGTAGATCCTTTTGATCCGGCTCTCTATGCGTGCCGGGATGTGATGCTCTTGCAGCTCCCTCTCTATGACCTTGGTTGTTTCGCCGATAAAGTCCTGGTTGACCGCGCGACGGGCCTCGATCAAGGCTACGGTGTTCTGATAGGCTGCGGGATCAAGGAAACTGAAGGCCAGATCCTCCAGTTCTCCGCGGATCTTCGCCATTCCCAAACGATGGGCGAGAGGTGCGTATATCTCCAGTGTCTCCCGTGAAATCCGCTCACGACGATCCGGAGACAGGTACTGGAGGGTTCGCATGTTGTGTAAACGATCGGCCAGCTTCACGAAGAGAACGCGGATGTCACCGATCATGGCAAGAAGCATCTTCCGGAAATTATCAGCTTGTTTCTGGTGGCGCGACGTAAACTGGACCTGAGATATCTTCGTCACACCATCAACGATCTGATAGACCTCCTCCCCAAACTGCTTCCTGAGCTCGTCACTGGACATCAGAGTGTCTTCAAGCACGTCGTGGAGCAGGCCGGCAGTGACAGTCACAACATCGAGCTTCAATTCGGCGAGCAGGTTGGCAACTTCGAGAGGATGGGTAAGGTAAGGCTCCCCATTCATCCGAAGTTGGCCTTTGTGATATTTGGCGGAGACAACGTAGCCCCGCTGGATCAACTCCAGAGGAGCCTCGGGATGGTAGCGCAGTACCTTATCTGCCAGATCCTCGTAACGTATCATCGGCGTACGAGTTCATTATAGAGGAAACGCGGGGATACGAAAAAGGATACTAAGGGCTCGCTCAAGAATAACTTCACATTCTGCTGCAGGCCCCCAGGCCCGCTGGTGAGGCGCGAGCGACGAGCTATACCCGGGGTGGTATGTGAAGAGCGAGCAACAAAGCCAGCGGGCCTGCGGGCCGCAGCCTGAAAGGGCGCGGCGGCGGGCGGGCATCTGCTTCGTTGCCGCTCCTCGACGATATACACCGATATCGCCAGCGCCGCAGGCGCGACGGTGCTCGCGCCAAAATGTGAATTTATCCTTGCGCCAGCCCTAAGAGCCGGCACCGCGTTGTGTGGGGCTGTATTGCGAAAAAAAAGGGGGCCTTGCGGCCCCCGAAACATCCGTCAATCAGGAAGGTGGAATTACTTCGTGGCAAGCTTCTTAGGCTTCTTGGCTTCCTCTTCCTGTGCCCTCAACCGCAGCGCAAGGGCCTTCTGAGCCACCATGTCCGCGTTTCGGATGAGATCCGTTTTCTCTTTCTCATCCTTCACAAACTTGGCCTTTTCTCTCCACAGAAGGTTTTGGTACTCCATGGCGTCGAAGTAATCGGAGCGGATTTGTAGCGCCTTATCCAGCGCAGTCAAGCCCTCCTCGATGTCAGCCTGGGTATGTACTTTTTCCTCAGGGCTCAGAAATTCGACATTTTCCCCCTGGAGACCGGTCTTCTTGAGGGAATCGTCAAAGTCTATGACAGCAATCCGATAGTAAGCCTCCGCGTTCTGCGGGTCCTTCTCCAGGATCTTTCTGCACCACCCCTTGGACTCATCGTACTGCTTGAGCTGGTAATACAAGCTGGCGATGCTCAACATGGCGTTTATGTTCGGCTTGTTCTGGTCCTTGGCGGAATTCAGAACGTCTGTAAAGGTGGCAATAGCTTTCTCGGCCATTTCCTTACTCTTGGGAT
>DASQID010000334.1:0-1581 GCA_035631775.1 Acidobacteriota bacterium | reverse complement strand
TCAGGCTGCGGCCCGCAGGCCCGCTGGCTTTGTTGCTCGCTCCTCACATACCACCCCGGGTATAGCTCGTCGCTCGCGCCTCGCCAGCGGGCCTGGGGGCCAGCAGCAAAATGTGAAGTTATTCTTGCGCCAGCCCTAAGGTTCTCGAAGACAACGATTGCTATTCTGCACCGGGTAGTTCGTGAAATTTGTGCAAGAGGGTATTAGGATACCAGCCATGTCCCGCGAACAGGCTGCTGCGCCTGCAATAGCTTTGCAGGGGATAACGAAAAGGTACGGTCGTCTCGTTGCCGTTAGGAACCTGGATCTCGAAGTCGCCTCCGGAGAAATCTTTGGATTTCTCGGCCTCAATGGAGCCGGCAAGACGACCACCATCCGAATTCTCCTGGACCTGCTGCGTCCGAGCGCTGGGAAAGCCTACATTTTCGGTCGCGATTGCCAACGACACGGGCTGGACGTCCGGGGCAGAGTGGGCTATCTCCCGGGAGAGCTTGGACTTTATGGCGAGATGACCGGCGGCGAGTTGCTCGAACTGCTGGCGCGACTTGGCCAATACAACGTAAAGCAGGAATATCGTACCGCATTGCTTGAAAAGCTCCAAATGTCGAAAGCCGACCTCGAGCGCAGGCTGCGTGAATACAGCACCGGCATGAAGAGGAAGCTGGGTTTGATACAGGCCCTGCAGGGGGATCCGCAGCTGCTGATTCTGGATGAACCGACGGAGGGGCTCGACCCGCTGATGCAGGAGTCCTTTTACGAAGTCCTATTCGAGGTCCGGAGCCGTGGTCGCACGGTCTTCATGTCCTCTCACGTCCTTTCCGAGGTTGAGAGAGTCTGCAGCAGGATAGGGCTCCTCAGGAAGGGTGAATTGGTGCTTCTTTCACACGTAGGAGAGATCAGACGAGTGGCGGCACGTCGAGTTCGCGTGCATTTCAGCGAGGATGTTCCATCCGCGCCCTCCGGTCTTCCCGAAGGACACGAGCTGTTGGAGATTCAGCCGCGCACCTGGAGCCTCAGGCTTCACGGAGCCCTTGGGCCTTTGGTAAAAACGCTATCCGGATTGCCCGTCGAGGATGTCGAAGTCTACGAGCCACGACTCGAAGAGGTACTGATGAAATACTACCGGGAGGAGGATCGGTGAGAAGCGGTTTCGCCCTTCTGGCCCATTCCTTCGGGCGCATACGCACCCTGATCGTTGTCATGTGTTCGGTTTTGGCCGGGTTCCAGATACTCCTCAATCTGGCGGCCAGTGTGGCTCAGGAATCGAACGCCTTTGGGCCGCTGTCAAACCTGTTGCCCGATTTCATGCGGCAGATGCTCGGCCCCTCCGTAATTGCGTTGCTCTCCTTCAGCGGCATCGTTTGCCTCGGATACTTTCACATCGCCGTGATTGGATGGCTGGTCGGGCTGGTCATCGCGCTCGCGACGGAGCCCGCCGGTGAAATAGAGCTCCGATTCATGGACCTCGTGCTGGCACACCCGATGGCGAGGCACTGGATCATCACCAGGACCATCCTTCTGATCGTTGGATGTACGGTTCTCGTGCTCCTGGCGATGATGATGGGGTCCTGGACCGGACTG
>DASQID010000333.1:0-5667 GCA_035631775.1 Acidobacteriota bacterium | reverse complement strand
GGTCCTTCGTCATTGCGACCTTTGCGCTCTGCGGTTTTGCCAACTTCAGTTCGATCGGCATTCAGCTGGGTGGTATCGGATCTCTGGCTCCGGACCGCAAGCACGATCTCGCCCTGCTGGGATTCCGCGCAGTAGCGGCCGGCACGCTCGCGAATTACCTTTCGGCCTCGATCGCAGGCATGCTCCTCTGATCTTCGAGATCGTTGGAGTGCTTTGAGTCTTGGCGGGTAGGCTTTTCAAATGCCACCTCAAAGGCTCAAAGTAGTCCAAGAGTCGTGCTTCGCGTTTATCAGTTCACGGGTTTCGCAATGCCGATCACGCCGCAGCCGATGCGTCCGCCGGCATTGCCGACAGGCTGGCTGAAATCATCGGGCTTGGCGTGTACTATCACGGCATGACCCACCAGGAAAACGTGCTCGCCAGACAGGGCCGCGCCAGCAAGAGTAATCTCGTAGTGAGCTTTGCCAGCAGCATCGGCCTCAATGTTGCCCATGTCCCCAGTGTGCCTTACGGCCTCGGAGGGCATACCGTGATGCTTGGTTCCTGCCGCGTCGTAGTGGCTGCCGGCACTCAAAGCGTCCGGGGCACTGCAGTCGCCAAATTCATGGACGTGGAAGCCGTGCTTTGAATTGGGCGCCAGTCCCTCGATATCCGCCACAACCTTCGTCCCGTCACCTTCCTGCGTGAAGCGGACGATGCCTTTGCACGTGCTGCCGGAGGCCGGCTGTATCACCGCAATCGCTTCCTTAACCGAGGCCGTGGACTGGGGCTCCGCAAACGCCGGGCCCGACAACAACAGTGTCACGCAACTGATCGGCAGAACGCACTTTCTCATGGGATCCATCTCCTTTTAGAGAGAGACAACAGTTACCCCAAGGCTGCATCTCAGCCTCTGTGTCTCGATTGCCTTGTTGAGTGATCTTAAATTGGTGGGAAAAAGATAACATGGGTGCGGAGGCCAATCTAGACCATCCGCACCCGCCTTGCTGCTTCAGGTTGGGCTTATATCTTGATGCGATTGTCGTCTTTGGGACAGACCCAGTACATGCCGCCGGGGTTGTCACGATGCTTCATGACCTTCGTCGCCACCATTGAGGTGCCGCACTGTGGACACGAATGTTCGTAACGAAGCCCCTTTTCACCAAGGCTGGCACGTGCCGTCTTCGAGATCTTCTCTGCCATGTCGGTCATCCTTCCTTTCTTAAGATTGCGTAAAGAGCCTATGAGGGTACAAAAATTGGGAAGTTTACTCTGAATTAGTTCGTTGTCAATGCCAAAATGGGGAAAAAGGGCAGACAACCGACACCCGAGGAGGAGCTTGTTGATCAGCCCTTCGTCCGCTTGAAAGGGGTGGAGTACAGGTACAAGGTGTGACTGGCGTTATCCTCGTTCGAGATTACCCGTATTTCCTTGTCCGCCTCGAACTCGGGCAGACCGTAGTCGTGGAAGACCAACCGGGAGCCGGGCTTGAGTTTTTCGAATTGTGGAAGAAGCTTCTCGTTGATTTCCGGCAGCAGGTAAAGCGAAAGCACGTCCGCCTCGCTGAAATCGAGGGTAAACAGATCCTGCTCAACGATCTTCACCAGCCGCCCCACCCGGTTTCTTTTCACATTTTCAAGAGCAGCAGCAACCCGCTCCGGATCGATGTCGTAGCCTATTCCCCTACAGCCGTATTTTTTGGCTGCAAGGACGACCATGCGGCCGTCGCCGCAGCCAAGATCGTAGACGAGGTCTCCCTTTTTCACCCGCGCGAGCTTGAGCATCATTGAAACTACGTCGTAAGGAGTCCCCACATACACGACGTCGGGGGTGCGGCTTTGGCCGCGCACATCGCCTTGCGGGCAGACGAGAGGCAAGAGTGACGCGGCCGCCAGAATCACCAGCGCGGCTCTTAGGGCTGGCGCAGAAATAAACTCACCTTTTGCCTTCCTTTTAATAGCCATATCGGGCTCTACTGGAAAACGGCGAGCATTGGCAGTATGTCTTTGAGAGCATCGATTGCCTTGCTGCTGAGATTGCACCCTGAAGCGTACACGATGCGAAGGTTCGGCATGGATGTGAGGTGCTTCAGGTCGACATCGGCAATCCGGCAATTGCTCACATTCAGCACGTTCAACTGCGTCATCCCCTCCAGCTTACCCAAGCCGGACCCGGTGATCTTGGTATTCTGCAACGCAAGGACTTCAATGGCCGTGAAGCGGGCAACCTGAGCCATATCTGCGTCGCTGATCTCATCGCCGCTCAGGTTCAAGACCTTCAGCGTGTCAGTCGCCCTCAGATTTGCGAGCGCCTTGCCGGTTATCCCTGTGCGTTGAAGCGAGAGAGCCTCCAGGTGACGGAGGCCGGCAAGCACCGCCAGCATGTCGTCGTTGAGATGAAGGTCATGGAGATACAGTCTCGCCAAGGCTGAGCAAGTCTGGAGGTGCGCTATGCCCGACGCCGTGACAATTCCCCCGCCGATTTCCAACCACTCCAGCTTGGGAAACCCGGGCAGGCAGCGCATCGCCTCGTCGTTGAATTCACTTTTCGCCGCCTCGATCCATCGGACGTGACCGGATGAATCCCGTTCCAGTGGCAGACCCATCTTTATCAGGGTGGCAACAGCCTGCACGTCATCGGGACGATCCCCTCTGGCTGAGGCTTGGCGGTCCGCAGCCATCGACGCGGCTCCCCTGACACCCGGTAAGGTCATCACCAACACCAACAGTAAGGCTGCCAATCCCAAGGTTCGGTTCATCATATCCTCACCACGTACAAGGCACCACGCGACCTGTGCACCCGGGAAGAAATCTGCCACAGATTTCACGAATTTCACAAATGATTAAAAACACAAGATGATCTCGTCTTGTGGAATTCGTGCATTTCCGGCAACGCAGCACTGCCTCGCATACTTCCATTTTGATACCATCACACGCTATGCTAACTCTTGTGGTTTCTCAACCTGATCACCCCCTTGCCTTGAGGATGCGTATGCCGAAACGAAGCAGATGCTTTACACTTCTTCTCAGCCTGTCCCTCGCGCTGGCGAGCTTTGGTGCCACCCATGCCTTTCAACCCGACGCTTATTTGCAGCACGTCAAGTACCTGGCAGGCGAAGATCTTCAAGGGAGGGGCGATGGAACCCCGGAGTTGAACAAGGCGGCCGAGTATATTGCGGCACAGTTCAAGAGATGTGATCTGACTCCAGCCGGAGACGAAGGGTCCTTCCTTCAGAGATTCCAGGTTAACACTGGAAGCCAGCTCGGTCCGGTCAACAAGCTGACTCTCCGGATCGGGAACAATGCAATAGATGCCTCACTCAACAGGGATTTTATTCCGTTTGCGTTCGGAGACAAGACCAGCGCTAGTGGGGACCTCGTGTTTGCAGGCTACGGCATTTCGGCAGAAGAGCACAAGTATGACGACTATAAAAACCTGGACGTGACCGACAAAATCGTTCTCGTGATGGCTCACGAGCCGCGCGAAAACGACCCGGCAAGCGCCTTCAACGGCCGGGATCTGACGCTGCACGGGCACGACAATATGAAGGTGATGAATGCGAGGTATAGAAACGCACGTGCCATCCTGATAGTGCAGGATCCGGCCAACCACGAAGATGCATCAAAAGACCTGGCGGAAGTGGCAGCCGGCGGCCAACTCGATGAACTCGGCATTCCGGCCGTTCATATCACGCGCAGCCTGGCGCAACGTCTCTTTGATGAACAAGGCAAGGACCTCCTGGAGATTCAAAAGCAGATCGATGAAAAACTGGAACCCGAGAGTTTCGTGCTCACGGGCGTACAGGTGGACATCCAGATGGACGTGATCCGGGTGCGGAAGGAAGTGAGCAACGTTGTCGGTCTCCTGCCTGGGAATATCCCCGGGATCGGAGAAGAGACTGTGGTGATCGGCGCGCCTTACGATCATCTTGGCCACGGCGGCCGGAGCTCCATGTCCCCTCAACTCATCGGTCAGATGCACCCCGGCGCCGATGACAATGCGAGCGGAACGGCCGGACTTCTGGAATTGGCCTCAGTTCTGGCCAAGGATCCGACGCCGAGACGCCGCGGTTATGTGCTCATCGCTTTCGCGGGAGAGGAACTGGGGCTGCGAGGCTCGGAGTATTGGGCAAGTCATCCCACTCGACCGCTGGAGAAGGTGGTGGCCATGATCAACATGGATATGATCGGCCGCCTGCGGGACGACCAGATCATCCTGGGTGGTGTCGGGACATCGCCGGTCTTCCCGGGGCTGGTCAAATCCGCGGCCGAGGAGGCCGGGCTCAAATTCAAGACATCCCAGAGCGGTTATGGAAGCAGCGATCACGTCTCGTTCTATACGAAAAACGTGCCGGTTCTATTCTTCTTCTCAGGTCTCCATTCGGATTATCACCGTCCCTCCGATACCTGGGACAAGATCAACGCCGAAGGAGCCACGAAAATCCTGAGCATGGTCTACAGCGTTGCAACGCAATTAGACACGATGGAGATTCGCCCTCAATTTACCAAGGTGGACGATCAGATGACTCCGGGCAATGTGCGCGCCGGGGGAGGCATGGGTTACGGTGCCTACTTTGGCTCCATTCCAGATATGACCGACGAGGTGAAGGGCGTTCGCTTCTCTGATGTCCGTCCCAACAGCCCGGCGGCAAAGGCCGGCCTCAAGGGGCAGGACGTCCTTATCCAGTTTGCAGGCAAGGAGATCACGAATCTGGAAGATTTCACTTATATGCTGCGCACACACAAGCCCGGGGAGACAGTGGAGGTCGTGGTCTTGCGTGACGGCAAGCCGCTGACCTCGAAGGTAACGCTGGAGGTTCGACGATGAAACTGGAGGCTGATCGGAACGTTGATTTCATCAAGGAATTGGCCCTCGTATGCGGCCGCAAGAACCGATTCCCGGCCTTAGGGCTGGCGCAAGAATAACTTCACATTTTGCTGCTGGCCCCCAGGAGCACCGCAGGCGCGACGGTGCTCGCACCAAAATGTGAATTTATTCTTGCGCCAGCCCTTAAGCTTAAGGGCTAAGTTTATACTGCGCTACGCGGCGTCCAACGGTGTGTTAGGCTATATCGTGTGGATTTGATGAATTTACGACAGTATCTGCAAACCCGATCGGTTTCCTTCCGGCTCTATGCCATTATCATTCCCACAACCGTCCTTGCCATATCGCTTCTGGGATATATGGATGGACGATTCGCAATGCGCATGCTCGATTCGCAGGTAGAAGAGAGTTCCATACGCATCGCCAACCAGCTATCCGACGATTTATCCCGCAAGGATGCCCCAAACAATCCCGATCGAGTGAGGGCCTGGATTGGAGAATTGGTCGAGAGCAATTTCTACATTCTTCGGATCGATATTTATCACCTCACGCCGGAAGGACTGACTCGATGGGTGACATCATCAAGTTCCACTACACTGCCACTCACTGTGGATGAAATGACTGCAATTCGCGAATCCAGGCTGCTGGTCGTGCCGCAGTTCCAGGAACATGAGCGGTTTCTGAAGGTGATTGCCCCCATTCGATCGGCTACGGGGTCATCGGGTTGTGTCACCGTGACAGCAACCTTGAAGCAGTCGGACCTGGTCGGGGAGGTGCATGACAAGATAGCCTTGTTTCTCCTTCCGGCATCGGTGCTCATACTTGTTCTGATGCTTCACTACCTGTTCACACGGGTACTCACAC
>DASQID010000332.1:0-2345 GCA_035631775.1 Acidobacteriota bacterium | reverse complement strand
CGGGGCTACTGGCTGGCGCCCCTCTGGGGCGCTTTCGGCGCGATAAAGCAGTTTCGCGACAGAAACTAATTAGGAGAAGGTATGGACATCGTGATTGAAGCGAAAAAACTGTCGAAAGACTACACGCGCGACGAATACCGCGTCACCGCTTTGAGAAACGTCGATCTTCAGATTTTGCGCGGGGAGTTTCTCGTGCTCATGGGGCCTTCCGGTTCGGGCAAATCGACACTGCTCCACCTGATTGCGGCCATGGATAAGCCGAGCAGTGGGGAGATACTGGTGCTGGGGCAGGATCCGCGCTCGCTGGGTAGCCGCGACCTCGGGCGCTGGCGCAATACCCATATCGGCTTCATTTTTCAATCGTTCAATCTGATCCCGGTTCTGACTGCTCTGGAGAATGTCGTACTGCCCTTGAAGCTGACCAGACTGAGCGGGAAGGAGCGGATCGAGCACGCATCGACCGCACTGCAGCTCGTCGGGCTAAGCGAGCGGTCGCATCACCTTCCGCGCCAGCTTTCCGGAGGCCAGGAGCAGCGGGTTGCCATCGCTCGAGCGATCGTCACAGACCCCGATTTTATCCTGGCAGACGAGCCCACAGGCAACCTCGATGCATCTTCGGCGAATGACGTTCTGACCTTGCTGTCTGCCCTGAACAAGGAACATGGGAAAACCATTGTCATGGTTACTCACGACCCCCATGCCGCGCAATATGCCAGGAATGTGAGATATCTGGATAAGGGGGAGCTGCTTCCCGAGGGCAAGGCGCCGCAGGACTGGATCCTAGCGCCCACTCCGGGATCGTTCCAATCAAGGCCACCATTTGGTTCTGAGGCGCAACTATGAAATCCCGTTTTGCCTGGAGTCGTAAGGTCTCCGCTGGAATCGAACAGCAAGCCCGATGTAAGGAGCTATTCTGATGAGAATCTTTCTCGGATGCGTAATGAGCTCGAACGCTGCGCTCTTCTTGTTTGGAGCGCTTCAACATGCAGGCCTCGCCATCGGGCAATTTCATGAGCCGCGCATCATTCCGGCCGCAATTGTGGAAACACTCTGCGGTCTGTTTATAGCGTGGGGTGCGCTCGCGGTGTTCGAGCATTCACCTGTTCGATGGCGGCTCCCACTGATTGCCAATTTGGTCGCCCTAGGCGGAGTGTTGTTCGGCATGGCTGCGCTGGCAGCCGGTTGGGGCCCGCGCACGGCAAGTAACGATCTGTACCACCGCACTATGCTGGCACTGATCGGCGCGAGCCTCCTCATCCTCGCATTTCTCGCGCGATCATTATCACATCGAAGCTGAGACAGCGCAGCAGGGACCTCCGCACAGGTGGGGGTGGGGACCGCGGCAATCGGCGACGGCCGGGCCACTCGCGGTTCTCGAAGGAAAAAAGGCGGTAGACCTGGGATCGTGGAATCTCGACCTGAATATGAATGTCGGCGCGCCGCGAGCTTGCCACGAGGTTATTCGATCTCGATCTCGCCGACAAGATAGGTTCTGGCCTGTCCTGCGATATCGACGCGATCGTCGCGCAGCCGGCATTTAAACGAGCCTCCCCTCTTGGAGAGCTGCAAAGCCGTAAGCTCAAGCTTGCCCAGCTCCTTCGCCCAGTAGGGCATCAGCGTCGTGTGCGACGATCCGGTCGCGGGATCTTCGGGAATTCCGGCCTGCGGAGCGAAGAATCTCGACACGAAATCGGCCCGGGTGCCGCGGGCAGTCGCGATGACTCCGCGCGCGGTCGTCTTTGCGATCAGCCCAAAGTCCGGCTTCAGTCCTTCGACGTCCGCTTCGGTGCCGTAGACGAGCATGTAATCGCTTCTTCCCCGCAGAGCCTTTCTGGGCTGCTGTCCCATTCCCCTGACCAACTCCTGGGGAGGCTTGACCTCTTTAACCGTATCGACCGGAAAATCGAGCACAAGGAAGTCGCCTTCCCGGGCGACGCTCAGGATGCCGCCGCGGGAATTAAAGGAAATCCGCCGGCCACCGAAACCCTCGTGGTTGAACAGAACGTGGGCGGAAGCCAAAGTAGCGTGGCCGCACAGATCGACTTCCACCGTCGGAGTGAACCATCGGATATTGAAGGCATCTCCGGACTTGACGTAAAACGCGGTTTCCGAGAGATTGTTTTCCGCACCGATCCGCTGCATAGTCTCAGCAGGCAGCCAATCCGCCAAAGGGCAGACCGCCGCCGGGTTTCCTTGAAACAGCCGGTTAGTGAATGCGTCAACCTGATAGATCTTCGTTCTCATATTTCGCTTTCCTCAGTTCCAGTTCAACGGATGATCCCATGATCCTCACACTATAAGACTTCACATTCCTTCTGTTGGGATACGGTTTTTTTGCAGCTGAC
>DASQID010000331.1:0-10914 GCA_035631775.1 Acidobacteriota bacterium | reverse complement strand
CCCCGCCCCCCCCCCCCCCCCGCCGCCGCGCCCTTTCAGGCTGCGGCCCGCAGGGGCCAGCAGCAAAATGTGAAGTTATTCTTGCGCCAGCCCTTAGAACAGGAATGCCAGCGCTTGAAGGTAGTCCTGCGCGGAAATCATCCACTTCGATGCCCATTTGCTCGCCGCAAAGTCCGTTCTCGGAACAAGGACTCTGCTGTTGTTTGTGTAATTAATGTCGAGGAGGATTTTTCTGTCCGGATCAACCACGGCGTAGGAGAGCTTTACTGGCTTGACCAGGGTGTACATCTTCCAGCTGTTCTGGCCATCCCAGACGTCACGAAACTCCTCGCCGTTCTCGAATCTCAGCAATACATCAACCGGCAGAACCCCGTCTCCCAGCCTGCTGACGACGACACGCGTCTGATAGAGCCTGGGCGCGCCTGAAGCGGCCGCTGCATAAACCGGCCTCCCATCCTTGTCGACGAATCCTTCCGTCTTTAGTTCGTCGCTTGCAACTGACTCGACGGAGTAGTCGAACACGGCGGCCTTCCGGTACACCTGGTCAAAAAACCCGGTCAAATCGCGGCCCGAAACCTCGTTTGCGATCGCAAAGAAATCGTCCGGCTTGGGATGTCTGAACCTCCATCTCTGGAAATGAGTGGCAAGGATCTTCTGCAGCGTGTCCCAGCCGAGCATTTTTTCCAGCATCGAAAGCCACAGCGCCGTCTTGCTGTAAGTGATACTTCCGCCTGTCGCGGGAAAATACCTGAAGCTGGGTGTGGCCTCGATGTCCGAACGGGCGGCGCCCCTATACCCGTCGAGGCCGTTGCCGCCAGTCATTCGATGACGCTTTATTTCGGGGATCATGTACGGAAGGTGGCTGCGAAAGAGGCGGTAGACATAAGACGTCTCCCCGAAGGCCACATCCATGGTGCGTGCCGTGCAGAAGGTGTTGAAACCCTCGTCGAGCCAGGCGTCTTCGAACTCGTTGTTGCCCACGATGCCATACCAGAACTGATGGCCGGCTTCATGAACGGTGACGCCCTCTGGGGAGCCACCGCCCTCGGGATTCAGTATGCGCGAGCCGCACGTGAATAGCGTGGGATACTCCATCCCCCCGGTTCCGCTCTCCCACGCAGGATCGATGATCGTTATGTGCCCATAGGGGTATTCTCCGAACCATGACCCATAGTATCTCAGCGTGGCTTCCGTGGCCCTGAAGTGACGATCCACCTGGGATGCATGTTCGGGTTGGTAGAGAAGTCTCATCTGCACCGGCTTCAATCCGGAAAGCTCGAAGCTCCTGCGCGCCTCCTGGTAGTCCGGGCTTGTGGTCCAGGCAAAATCATGAACATCCGCCTGCACATATTCGTGAGTCGTGGTTCCATCCGGATTATTGCGGATCGCCATCTGCTCCCCGGTCGCGCCAAGGAGCCAGCCGCGAGGCACCGTCATTCTCACGTCGTAGACGCCGTAATCCGAGAAGAACTCCGTCCCGGCGTGGAACTGATGGCAATTCCACTTTCCATCCGCCTGATAAACGCCCACTTTTGGGAACCACTGCGCAATGAAAAAGTAGTTGTCTCGAAAACCCGTGCGGGCGAACGTGCGCGGGATGTGGGACCTCCACGACAATTCCACCATGACCGACTCTCCCGGCCCCACAGACTGCGGCAGCGGGGTGACCAACACGGTCTCATCGTTCGTGTTGCCGTCGTCCGGAGCTGCGAAGCGTGTCGCGGGAGTTACGCCCGCGCCCGGCTGGAGACCCGACGGCAATACCTTGATGGATTTAAGTTGGCAGTAAGACCAGTCTCCCTCTTCCGGCACCGTTCTCCTTCTTCCGGAGAGGGATGCCTCCTGCATCCAGGTGCTCCGGTTGTTTTTCCAGGCATTCCAATAAACATGGAACCTGAGTTCCCGTGTCGGGATCTGCATGATGTTTCGCCAGGTGATGACTTCCCTACCCTCCAGCGTCTTCAGCGAGGGGTCGAGTCGGACATCGATGGTATAGCTGGCGTTTCGTGGGCTCAGCAGTGCCGTATCCTGGCCGGAAACGGAACCGAAAGACAGGGCCATTGCGAGCAATACGGATAGAGAAACATTGCGGATCATTTGCACCTCTCCGCAGTTTGCGCGTCGGACCGCTCCCACGACCATGCCCATGCCGACGACGAAAAATGCCGGCAACAGCCCGCGCAGCACGAGCAGCGTCCACCAGGCGGCAGCGAGTTAGTGTCGGTTTCCTTTGTGATTCACGATTATTAACAAGTATACACCGGCGCAATTCCAATTCGGTGACAGGCTACTCAATCCTCGATTTCACGTTAACCCCTGCGAGGATGGTGGGTAGGAAATCGGGGATTGAGTAGCCTGTCACCGAATCGCTAGATCTGCATAGACGCGGCGAGCTTTGCCGAAGAACGCCAGCATTGCGTCCCGGTCCTCCGGCCTGCGGAAGCGTGCCTCCTTCCGATAGAATTCCATTTCCCGATCGATCCAATCGACCATGTACTGTGCGTCGGAGGCCACCACCGGAGACTTGTTGTCCAGCGCAATATATGTGGGACTGGTGTGGGCGAATCGGACCGTCGCCGAGGGATTCTCAAAGCAGCGAGCCGCAATCCAGCCACTTTCCTGTGGGGTTATCTTGAAGTCCGTAGCGATCCGACCGCGGGGGTCGGTGTTCCTGACAGTTTTTAGCACCCGCCCCTTGAAAACGATCTCCAGCCGGTCCAATGAGCCGATGGCTCGACACTCGGCGTGGACATTCAGCGACCGTGTGGCAGCCGCCTGAATCCTCAGGATGCTTCCGGCTTCCTGCCCGTCAACTTGCAAAAAGAGCATTGGGCCGTTGGTCCCAAAACTCCTTCCGGCCTTGAGTGCGTGAAACCAGCGTTCGTACGTGAACGGACCGTCTACTTTCGCATAGACACGGTTGTAACCCAAAGGCGAGGCCTTAACACCGGAGGCGCTGCCGGCGGACACAGCAATCCGGAATCCGCAGTTCAGGAGCCGATAGTAGACGTCCATGCTCCACAGCGGCATCCCGGCGACGGTCCTGTATTCGGCCCTTTCCCGGGGAATCATTCCCCATTCCTCTGTCTTTAGCTCCACCCCCTGCCGGTTGAAGTGGTTGTGGACGATCCCCGCGAAGTCGAGATGCCCGAGAGCGGCCAGGGCAGCACCGTCCCGCCACACGATCTTCTCAGCGTCGACGTAACCACCCTGTTTGTGTGCCAGGCTGCAGAAGGTATCGTTCGGCGGTGAGAGCCGGTCGCCTTGAAATGGAATCACGGTCCTGAGACCGAGAAGGTCAACCGCACCTGGGCCCCACTCAAGGCGCTCCACTTCCTTGTCCAAAACGCTGAACACATGTGTGGCATCAACGCTCCGGATGGCATTGTCTGCTGGAGGGGGTGTCGAAATGGGCTTGTCCTCCCAGATCCAATCCGTCAGTGTGGGAGCCAGGTTGAGGTCCTCCGCGAGAAGTAGCGCCGGCATTTCTTCAATCCTGCGGTGATTGTGCAGATCCCCCGAATACCAGCCGAGCCGGTTCATTGAAATCCACCGCTCCAGCCGGGCATCGATCCGGCGGTCTTCGCCTTCGCTCAACTGTAACGAGGTGCTCCACGGGCGGTACTCGGGACCCCGCTCCACCTTGAGCGCATAGGAGCCGGGCGGCAGGTCAATGGAGAACTCTCCCTGAGTCACGAAATGATTCTCACCGTTCTTCTGATAGACGATACTGCCGGACGGGACCTGAAGGGCCCCGTCCGCAGCATTCAGATAAACGCGCGCCGGCACGACATGGTTGCCGGCGCCGTCGAAGGTCCGAACTTGCAGCCGGCATTTTGGCGATGCAGGCGAATCGCGACCGGGAGATAACGTCAGGATCAGAACTATCGTGAGAAATATATTGGACGTGCCCTTCGCTGGAGGTCTGTTCGTTAGCATGGTTCTACCGATAGCGGAACGATGCTGCCGGGTTCGCTTTTCGCTTTGCCCTGTGCCATTGCTGAAAAACAGCCACGAATTACACCAATCCGTGCCATTTCAGCAAGGATATAGTGATGGTCAATTTGGGCCCTGAGAGATCCACGTTGGTGATATTGTGACGTGCGCATTGCTTTGAAACGGTGACAGGCATGACTTCGGAGCGGTTGGTGCTGGAGGTGGAGCACCTGGCCAAATCCTATGGCCGGCACCAGGTGCTGAGGGATGTCACCTTCGGGATAGGGCCTGGTCAGATCACGGGGATCACAGGCGAGAACGGGTCGGGCAAAAGCACGCTGCTGGAAGTGATCGTTGGACGCCGGAAACCTGATGCGGGCAGGATTGTCCACAGCCTGAGATTCGGCTACTGCCCGCAGGAACTGCTGATCTTCGAGAGCCTGACGGTGGAGGAAAACCTCCGCTATTTCGCGACCGCCTACGGTCTGCCTCGGCGCGATCTGGCGTGGCGGGAAGCCGCACAAAGCCTGCTTGAGCGCTTTCGCTGCAGCCAATACGTCCGCATACCGGTGAACCAGCTGAGCGGCGGCACAAAACAGAAGTTAAACCTGATTGTCGCATTCATTCACTCGCCGGATCTACTGATCCTGGACGAGCCCTATGCTGGGTTCGATTGGGAGACGTACCTGCAATTCTGGGAGTATGCCCACGAGTTGCGTTCCGAGGGCAAATCGGTGCTCATCGTGGCGCATCTCATCTTTGACAGCGCACAGCTCGACTCTGTCTACAGGCTGACGCGAGGTGTCCTGGAATGCGCCTGAGCCGCATAATGGTGGGGATGGCGATGACCGCCCGCGAATTGCTTCGGAGCCGCCTCGTGCTCATGCTCCTGCTCGTGATTCCATCCCTGTTTTATACGATCGTCGGGCTGACCGGCACGGACAGGCTGATCGCGTTCAAGTTAGCTGCGATACCGGCGAAGCCGGTTATCGAGGTGAGCGAGCGCAGTGAATCATTGGTCTTCATCGGAACCGCGGTCAGCGGTTTGCTGGCCTCTTATCTCGCTCTCGGCCTGATGCAGAAACAGAGTGAAGTGAATCGCCGGCTGGTGCTTTGCGGTTACCGGCCCTCGGAGTTGATTGGATCAAAGCTTGCGATCCTGCTCATTGTTATTGTGTCGGTCGGGATTTACGTGGGCGGCATGCTTCCTATATTTTTCCGGCCGGAACGGATTGTGCCGGCGATCCTGGGCTTTGTGCTCGCCGGGTTTGTTTATGCCTGCTACGGTCTGCTCGTCGGAGCGCTTCTGCGGCGCGAGCTGGAAGGGGTTCTCTTCATTGTCCTCCTGGCCAACATTGACGCAGGTTGGCTTCAGAATCCGGTTTATTACGCCGGCGCGCAGAACCAATTCATCATCCGTGCGTTGCCCGCATATTACCCGTCGCAACTGGGCATGATCGGAGCGTTCACGGCGTATGGGGTGATCCGGCCGGTGATTGCCGGAATGGGCTACGGACTTACGCTGCTTCTTGCGGCGCTTGCGGCCTATTTTGTCCGTATGCGTGTGCGTCGCTGATGCAACGCTCATGCGAGGCGTGCAAAGCGTCTGCTCGAACGCGGAAATTCGACCGAAACGACGATCCAGGTCAGTGCGCCCACTGCGAGACCGGTCCAGATTGCCGCCAGGCTCGGAACCGGCGCAGGGGCATGCGGAGCGTCCGGAAGCACGGTTAGCGCGGCACCGCCCAGGAACGACGCGATCGACACCCACTGATAGAGCCGGAGTCCGGCCCAGGCAGGAGTCTGTGGCTCGCCGCGCCACGCTTCCTCGACGAAGCGTGCGAGACCCATCAGTGCGAAGTATAAGCCAGTGATGAAAGAGAGCGAGACTCCCTCCGCCCAGAGCCGCATCATCAGTGCACCTATGAAGAGGTTCCCCGTCAGCGAATATAGCTGCGTCGGGTGGAGCGGCACGCCGCCGAGATTGGCGAGCCGTACGGGGCGGGTGCGAGGATTCCGGTAGATCACGCCGCACGAACTGCTGCACGGCGCTCCGTGGCAGCAGCCGTTCGCGATGCATCGGAGGCGCGCAAGGCCCTGAGCCCAAGGCGCGGCGGTGGCGAATGTGCCGAGAACAAGCCACGGCGACGTGTCGAAGATCAGGGGCGCGATTGCGACTGCAAAGACGATGACTGCGAGCACGCCGCCGAAGAAGCCGTAAGGGCGCGACAGCGCCGGAGATCCTTCGATGAGTTGCGCCCACAGGGCCGAGCCGATAATGATGAACACGAAAGCCCACACCGTCATCGCCGCGGCCCCGGGTCCGAGCAATACGACTGCGGCGGCGGCGCCCCCGCAAGCCGGCAGCGCGGCGAACCACCCGATGTGAATGATCCGCACCGCGCCGAAGTCACTCTCGCGCCAACAGTTCGCGATTCTCTCGCAGAGCCCCAAGGCGGCCCTCCAGCAGTGCCAGCGGGCGCTCGCGAGCACAAAGGCTGTCGCTCCAAGCAGCGATTCTGCCGAAGGAAGTGCTCCACGGCCGAGAAGGAAGAGCCCCGCAACCAGTGAGAGTGTCTTTCCGGCAAGTCCGTCCAGCCGAGCGTTCATACTGAGGACGCCAGGGCGGGTGCCCATCTTTGAGCAAGCTCTGAGCAGCGCCGCGAGTCCGGTCATCGCCAGGACGGTCAGCAGCGCACCATCTGGAGCCAGCAGAAGCCGGCCGCCAAAAGGTCCCCGAGGCAGGATCATCGCGAAAAAGGCGAGCAAGAGGCTCCCTACCCAAGACGAGAGGATTATGTCCCGAAGATCGGTGCATGTTCGCGTCGTGAACACGCCGGCGGCAACAAGTGCAAGCGTGATCCACACGCGGAAGCTCGATTCCGCTATGAGATACGAAGACCGCCCCGCGAGTCCGGAGCCATGAAGCGTAAGAGCGGCAAGTGCAGGCGCTGCCAGGGTCAGGATCAGGACTCCCAGCCGTTCCAGGAGGCACGGCGCGGCGGTCGAGATGGAAGGCACTCCGATCCATGCATCCCGGGGCGGAGCCCCGAGGCGCGCGCGCAGGTCGATTCGCTCGTATCCCCACCAGAGAGAGCCAGCGGCGAGCGCCAGCATCGGCGATACCAGCCATTGTGCGGCTGCCGAGCCGCATCCCACTGCAGTTCCGAATGCCGCCAGCGTGAAGCCCACGTAAATCGGGTGAGCGGTAATTGAGTAGACACCCTTCGTGACCAGCCTCGGGGGTGGGAAGGCGTTCATCGGAAGGCCGCCGCCCTCCACCCAGAGTGTGAGGACACCCGCGGCCCAAAGCATCAGGCCCGCAAAAGCAACCGACGCGCCCCACGGCACGCTCTCAATGCCGGGGAGGCTCACGTTTACCCTGGCGCCGTAAGTCCATCCGACGAGCGCCGCCGGGAGCAGCAGCAGGAAAAGTCCTGCATAAAGAAGCTTTCCTAGGGCGGGCGGGATCTTCATCGCCATCTCACCACCTCGTGAATGGCACTCCCGTGCAGCGTCATGCCGCCTTCTTCGAGCATTGCCGATGACAGCCACTTCTGCTCGTCGATGAGGAGTCCTGTCCTGGAGATGGCTTTCCCCACGCCGGGAATGGAACCTAAGGATGAACCCCCAACCGGCCCTCGCCGGAGTACACGCTGCCCGGAAAGCGTGACCGTCGTGGTGGGCGTCGAAACCAGCGTATCGGTCACCTGAGTGCCCACGGACTCCCGGGCATCGACAAGCACCAAGCGCATCGGCTCCGGCCCGGTCCAGTCGATCCACACAACCGAATGCCCGGGGAAGTGCGCACGGCCCCAGCGCAGTTCTTCGATCGGGAGGCGCCATGGCGCCAGCGTCGACGTGAGGCATTCCGTGTAGCCCGATCCGCTGACCTCTTGTTTTCCGCAGCGGACACTGGCTTCAGCGAGCGGCTGCAGGCAGTGCCATTGAAGCACGCCTTTTTTGCGCCGGTAGAGCACGCGGCCAATCGAAGGTTCGGTGGAGGCCTTCCAGAAACCGTGAGCGTCGAGCGCGTCGCAGGACCACTCGACGAGATCCCTGCCGAGTTTCGGCGCCTGACCGGTATGCAGGGTTGAACGGTCGCGCAGATTCCCATCCGCGAACAGCATCACGCTCGCATAGGACAGCGCAAGCCGGTGCCAGCGCAGCTCCGCCCAATATGCGATCAGTGCTTCCCCATGCTCGCCCACGCAATCGAGATACCACTTGACGAGATAGAAGCGTTCGCCTGCGGCAATGTCGTCAGCCTCTCTCTCGATTCGCAGGTTGCCAGTATTCATCTCGGCCGGATTATACGACGACACCTGTCAGAAGATGTGAAGTTCTGACAATACCTGCAATTTACCGACACTTTGAAACACTCTTTGCGTCCTCAGCGTTCTTCGCGTCTTGGCAGTATGCTTTTAAAAGCTCATTGCCGAGGCGCAAAGAATCCCAAAGGTCACGACCATCAGGACAGGCCATTTTTTCATGAATAATCCGGGGTTAATATAACGACCTTTCGCACCGTTCTGCATCTATATATACAGACAGCAACGATTGAGACCCGAGCGACCTGACTCTAATTCACTTCACTCGCAGATCCGACAATGGCGATTCGTGCTATTGTTCCGGCACTAATCGCTTCCAGCAGGCGTGTGCTGTTAAATACCGAGGAGTGATTAAGATGAAGAGACTTATCAGAGCGGCGATCGACTTGATCTCCAGGTCGAAGGCATCAGACAGCTTTGATATATTAGAGAGCAAGATAGATGGCGAATTTCACGGCTGGTCCGGCAAAACGCCCTTCGCTCTCGTGAACGGCCAGATCTGGCAGCAGTCCTCCAATGGCCTTACTCATCACTATGCCCACTCCCCCAAGGTACTGATCTACCGGTCCGGCTCTGGAATTAAAATGAGTGTCGAAGGTATGCAGGATTCCATATTCGTCAAACGGATAAAGTAGCTATTGCAGCGATGAGACAGTGGAGGCGTGCGGGTTCGGGAGGCGGACTCATTTACCTGCTCCAAGTGCAGTCAGAGCTGCCTTCACCTTCGGTATATATTCTCTGAATTTGTCTTTGTCCGCCTTCTTCAGGAACTCCTCGTAATAGGAGATTGCGCCTTTTGTGTTGCCCGTGTTTTGAGCGATCAGTCCGAGATTGACATAAGGCTCCGCGAGGTTCGGATCCAATTCTGTCGCCAGTTCAAATTGCTTTTGAGCCTCGGCCAGCCGCCCCCGTTGGACCTCCAGGTTACCGTAGACATTGTGTGCCGTTGCGTCATTTGGACTCTGCGCGAGAGCCGCGCGCAGAACCCGCTCGGTGTCTTCGCGGCGATCCTGCTGCAGATAGGCGGTGGCAAGGTTGTTCATGTTTTTGATATTGGAGGGATTGAGATGAGCGGCTTTTTCCATGAACTCAATTGCCCGGGGAATGTCCCCACTGCGAATCTGAATCTCTCCCAGACTTGCATAGGTCTCATCACTCTCAGCCTTGTTCTCGATGGCGCGCCTACAGGTTTGTTCCATCTTGTCAAACTGGCCTGAACGCTGGTAGGAGAGGATCAGGTTCTTATAGAGCAGCGGATTCGAGAGATCCTCCGGCAGGACGCCCTCGAGCCGGGAGATCGCTTCCTTCCACCGGTCATGGTTCATTGCATCCGAGGCCTTCTCAAGCACAGCCAGTACGTGAACGCGGTCTTTTGGATCCGGACCCGACGTATCCGTACGGATCGTGCGCCTGCCCGAGCTCACGTAGCCCAGGGCGTTCAACTCGCGTTGTCTCTTTTCGTCGATCGGTCGCGGCTGGACTGAGCGCAGGCTCTGCGACGATCCGGCAATCTCCCGGACTTTCTTTTGAAGCCTGTCTGCATCGGCGGGCAGCTTGTCGATAACATTGTGCGCCTCATGCTGGTCGTCCGCGAGCCTGTACAGTTCGGGCTTCGGCGCGACGATCAGCTTGAACTGATCCGTGCGCAATCCCCGCAGCTCGGACCAACCCATCTGGGTTCTGGGGTAGATAGTCTCCATGTAGCAGAAATTGCTTCCGGGCGGCTTGCCCTCGACAATCGCCCGCCTCAGGCTCACCCCCTGGGCAGAAGGACCTGCGGAGATTCCTAGAAAATCAGCGATGGTCGGCATCACATCGATCGACCGCACCTGTTGAGGGACCACACCCCCTTTGGGGACTCCCGGACCTGCGATCATCATCGGGATGTGAACCGTCGAATCGTACAAGAAGACGCCGTGGGTGAATTCGCCGTGGTCCCCGAGACTCTCCCCGTGATCAGCCAGGAGCACGACCAGCGTATTTGCCTCAAAGCCCCGTGCCGCGAGCGCGCGCAGCAGCTTGCCGACCTGCTCGTCAGCGTAAGCCACCTCACCGCTGTACAAGTCTCTCACGTAGCGCGCTCGATAGGGTTGAGGCGGATCGTATGGGAAGTGAGGGTCGTAGAAGTGCGCCCAGATGAAAAAGTTTTTCGAAGGCGTCGCCTTATTGAGCCACTCGATGGCGCGCTGGGCGACAATCTCTCCCCGGACCTCGGCAACAACGCCCGGAAGCTTGTTTTGACTTCGCTCGTCCTGCATCTCGTCGCGATAGACGTCAAATCCGCGATTCATCCCGTAGTACCGGCTCAGCACTGCTGCGCCTACGAAGGCCGCAGATTCAAATCCCGACTGGTTGAGAATGGTCGCGAGTGTGGGAATCCTTTCGTCCAGCACGAATCCGCCCATATCCCGGATCTTGTGCAGCTCGGGGTATGTACCGGTCAAGATCGAGGCGTGGGATGGGGCGGTCAAGGGCACCTGTACGATGGCGTTGGCAAATCTAACCCCACGCGCGGCGAGGGCATCGATCTCGGGGGTTGCTACAGCCTTGCTCCCGTAGCAGGAGAGATGATCGGCGCGGAGTGTGTCGATCGTGATCAGCAGGACATTCATGTCGGCGTGACGGTGCGGCAAGGGAGTTTTACGCT
>DASQID010000330.1:0-6403 GCA_035631775.1 Acidobacteriota bacterium | reverse complement strand
CCCCCCCCCCCCCCCCCCCCCCCCCCCGCCGCCGCGCCCTTTCAGGCTGCGGCCCGCAGGCCCACTGGCTTTGTTGCTCGCTCCTCACATACCACCTCGGGTATAGCTCGTCGCTCGCGCCTCGCCAGCGGGCCTGGGGGCCAGCAGCAAAGTGGGCCTGTTATTATGTGACAGACCCTTAGTGTCGTCGGCTCGACCTCATTCGCAGCGTAATGCGGGGATCGGATCGACCCGCGTCGCCCCCAGAACGCCGCTGAGCCTTGACTCCCCTCTCCCCAGCTGTCACCCTTATGCACACTGTCTTCGCGTCTTTGAGTCCTAGCGGTGGCCCTTAAATGACCACCGCAAAGATGCAAGGACGCGAGGGAGATCGCGCAATCCCGCTCACGTGAATTCCATGCAAATCACGCAAGGCTGGCGGAGGGTGCTCTATTCTTCTCTGGCGCTGGGTGTGTTGCTTCCCGGATGCAGATCGAACCCTGCCCGTACGGCTCCGACAATAACCCTTCAGCCCATCGATCAAAGGGCAGCTGTGGGCCAGAGAGCAACGTTTTCCGTGCAGGCGACAGGAACCGGATCCCTCGGCTATCAGTGGCAGAAGAACGGAGTCGCCATTGACGGTGCCCGCTCCGCAAACTACATCACACCGCCCGCGACCGCTGCGGATAATGGTGCGGGCTTCAGGGTAATCGTCAGCAATTCTGTCGGCAGCGCGACCAGCGACTCAGCGAAGCTCACCGTGAACGTTCCTCCCGCAATTACAGTACAGCCGGCCAACCAAAGCGTCGTGGCCGGATCCACTGCCACATTCTCAGTCTCCGCGACCGGAACGGAGCCCCTGCATTACCAGTGGCAAAAAAATGGAATGGACATCAGCGGAGCGACCTCATCGGGCTATACCACTCCACCGACGGCCGCCTCCGACGATGGTGCCGCCTTCCGGGTCATCGTCAGCAACACCTTCGGCAGCGTGACCAGCAACCTCGCCACACTCCGGGTCGGGCTCACCCCGCCCACCATCGTCACCCAGCCGTCCAATCAGACGGTGATCGCCGGGCAGGCGGCGACCTTTTCGGTCGTTGCGAGTGGAACGCAGCCGCTGAGCTATCAGTGGCAGAGGAATGGGACAGCCATCAGCGGGGCCACCGCACAAAGCTATCTGACGCCTGCAACGACCGCCGCAGACAATGGCTCGCTGTTCCGGGTCGTGGTCAGCAACACGGCCGGCAGCGTTACCAGCGATTCTGCGACACTCGAGGTTCGTCCACCCAGTGTTCTGACATATCACAATGACAACGCGCGGACCGGGCAAAATCTGGCGGAAACCATCCTGACGCCATCCAATGTCAACCCGGCCACCTTCGGAAAGACAGACTTCCTCGGTACGGACGGGCTGGTGGATGCACAACCGCTCTACGTACCGGGACTCTCGATTTCCGGGGTCGCACGTAACGTGGTATATGTCGCAACCGAACATGACAGTATTTATGCTTATGACGCGGACTCGGGGGCACACCTGTGGCAGGCTTCTGCTCTGGCCCCCGGCGAGACTCCCAGCGATACCCGCCAGTGCGGGCAGGTTGCGCCGGAGATTGGCATAACCTCTACGCCGGTGATCGACCTGCGGGCAGGTCCGCATGGAGTCATCTATGCCGTCGCCATGTCGAAGGACGCGTCCGGCAAATACCACCAGCGACTTCACGCGCTCGATCTCACAAACGGTGTGGAATTACCCGGCAGTCCCAGGGAAATCCAGGCGACGTACCCCGGGTCCGCGGCGCCGAACTCCAACGGCCAGGTGATTTTCGATCCCGCGCAATACAAAGAGCGGGCCGCCCTCCTGCTTCTGAACGGGGTCATTTACACTGCCTGGGCGTCTCATTGCGACATCCCTCCCTATACGGGCTGGATCATCGGGTATGACGAGTCCTCCCTCGAACAGACCTCCGTCCTGAATCTCACCCCGAACGGCGACGACGCGGCCATCTGGCAAGCCGGGGGAGGCCTTGCCGCCGATTCAACCGGAAACATTTACGCGCTCCTGGGCAACGGTACCTTCGACACTACACTGGATGCGAATGGATTCCCGAACCGGGGAGACTTTGGCAACGCCTTCATTAAGGTCTCAACAGCCAACAACCGCCTTGCCGTCGCCGATTACTTCACCATGTTCAACACGGTCGAGGAGTCGGCAGTAGACATGGACCTCGGGTCCGGTGGGCCGATGCTCCTTCCCGATCTCAAAGACGGCAGCGGGAGGACACGACATCTCGCCGTTGGGGCCGGCAAGGACGGTAATATTTACGTCGTGGACCGCGACTCCATGGGCAAGTTCATTCCGGGCAGTTCAAACAACGCCAATGCCTACCAGGCTCTCGGTCATGTCGTCCCCGGGGGCATCTGGTCTGTCCCGGCTTATTTCGACGGCACCGTCTACTATGCGGACGTGAACGGAACCCTCAAGGCATTCTCAATCAGCAATGCCCTGCTCTCAGGATCACCGAACTCGGAATCGGCAGAATCGTTTGTATATCCCGGAGGCTTTCCAAGCGTATCCGCGAACGGAAGTACCAACGGAATAGTCTGGATCGTCGAGAATTCGAGTCCGGCGGTTCTGCGCGCCTACGATGCGACGAATCTTGGGCGTGAACTCTATGACAGCAACCAGGCGCCCAACGGGCGGGATCATTTTGGCGGCGGCAATAAGTTCATCGCGGCAATGATTGCAAATGGCAGAGTATATGTGGGAACACCCAACGGAGTGGCCGTATTCGGCCTGCTGGGACCGTGACTTCGCCTTTAGCAAGACTGTCAGGGATTAGTGACCGCGAGGTGGCACGGTATGTCGCTCTGGCCGTTACCCTATGCGTCGGGGGGCTTGTCCTAGTCCATCTGATTGAACTGGCCGCCAGGGAAGCGAAGTGCATGACCCACGGCTTCCCGACAAACTACACTGCATCCCGGTTATGGCTCTCGGGCGAGAACAAAGCCAACCTGCAGGAATGGGACTGGTTTCGCCGTCAGTCCGCCGCGCTCGGCTTTACATCAACCGACGTATTCTGGGGTAATCCTCCTTCGCTCGCCCTGCTTCTGGTCCCTCTTGCGTGGCTGTCTCCGGCCAAAGCCAGAGTCGTCTGGACGATTCTGAGCCTGGCAGCATGGTTCGCAGGCTTGGAGTTGCTGCGCCGCACGACGGCTCCGACGAACCGATTCTCCACGGGATTGCTGACTTCGGTATCCCTCGCGGTCGTCGCGGCTCTCTACGATCCCTTCCACGCCAACCTTCACCTCGGCCAGATCTACGCCTTCCTATTCCTCCTTGAATCCGCTGCCTGCGTGCTGTGGCTCAACGGACGTTCTTTTGCCTCCGGTATCCTCTCCGGATCACTGCTGGCATTCAAAGGTTACGGCATCCAGCTCATTGCCCTGGCACTCTTCCGGCGGGAGCGGCGAGTCTTAGCCGGGGCCGCTGTCAGCTTCACACTCCTCGCAGGACTCGCGAGTCTGAGGTTGGGGCTCCATTCATGGTTCGATTTCCTCAGAGTTCACGTCGGGGAGCGCGCGTTCTCGGGAACAGCGGTCCCCGCACTGCAAACGTTGCGCAGTCTGGCTGGGGTCGCCCTGTTGCCCGCATACCATCCAGGGGGGGTTCCGCCGGTAGTCAGCGGCAGGGCCGATGCGATTCTTTCGATCCTGAGCGCAGTCCTTCAGTTGATCCTGCTCATGTGGCTCGCTCGCAGTCCGGGCAAAGTGTACACGAGACTGCCGATCAATAGTCCGGATCCCCCGACACCTTTTGTTCTCGCTGCGTGTATGGCTGCCGGCCTGATTTTCTCGCCCCGTGCAGAGAATCATGCCTATTGCCTGGCGTTAGCTAGCCTGATTCTGATGATGTCGGCCTTCAACCGCATCGGCACCGTCTCACTCTTATCGATCGCCGCGGGCGTTCTTCTCGTCTGGCCCTTCCACTTTCAAACAAGGTCGGTGTTGGATTACCGGGACCTGGTGATGGTCTACCCTCGACTCTGGGGCGCCGTATTCATTCTGATAGCGGCTTTAATTGCTGAAAGGACACATCGTCATAGACCGGACCGGCCGCAACATCTCCAGTCGTCAGTCTCGGGCACAGCCATCGCCTGGCTTACCGGGTTCGCACTGATCCTGTACTATGTAAAGCCCTGGCGGGACCCGTTGGATGGTCCCACTCTGATCGTCAGCAGAACCAAGGCCAATGCTGTATCGTGTTTGAGACTGGATGTCGACGAGCGCGAGGTGGTCAGTATTCCGGTCAGCTGCGCCGGTCCATTCGGAACGGCGCTCGGATTGGACCGGCGCTGGTTGTACTGCGCCTGTACCGACAACTCAAAATTGAGCGTCATTGACCTGCACAACCGTCGTGAAGCCCAAATCCTGAACGCACCTTCTTTAGCGGCATGGGCCAAGACACGTCCCAATGCTTCAGAGGTGTGGGTGTCGAACGAGGGAGCCGCGACGGTGACTATCTACGAGACCGGCAACACCAGGGTGCTTGCCGAGGTACATACCGGAGACGGGCCGTCGGATATTTGCTTTACTCCCGATGGAGAGAGCGGCTTTGTATCCAACGAAGCTTCGAACTCCGTTTCCTGGATTGACGCCTCCTCGCGAAAAAAGCTCTGGGAAATTCCAGTCGGAAAAGTCCCTCAGGGACTTGCCCTCACACGAGACGGGCGCTTTCTTCTGGTGGCAGATTACGGGTCGGACCAGGTCTCTGTCGTCGGTCTGAGAGAGCATCGAGAACTAGTGCGAATCAGCACCGGTCGAGGCCCCGTTGACATTGCCGTTCCCCCCCGCGGAGCGGATGAGTTCGCTTATGTGACCTGTTTTGATGCTGGAACAGTTTCCGTCCTGGATGTGAGCCGCAATCGGGAAGTGGCCCGATTGCCGGTTGGGAATCACATCTTCGGGATTGCAGCCCACCCGGATGATGAACGCTTATACGTTTGCTCCGGCGGCACGGATGAGATAGTTGTCCTTCGAGGCGGGACCAGAGCCGGAATCCTGCGACGCATCCCGCTGCCGGGATCCCCCCTCCAGTTGACGGTTGTCCCATGAACGAATCTGGCGCGAGTGAGTCTCCACCCGCAGAGCGGGTGGCTTCAAAAAGCCCCCCGGGAGGGGGGCAAGCCAATAGCCACGGGCAAGCGCAGTGCATCCCGAGGCTATTGGCTGTGTTCCCTTCCAGGGCGCGGGCTTGCTGTCATGCATTATCCCTGCATTTCCATGCCTCATCTTGTCCAACGAACACCGGAACGGCCAAACCCTCCCGAGTCGCACCGCCAGAGGCGGTAGTTCCCCCCCAATGGAATGATTTCCCGAGAGCCGCTCGGGTGTTGCCAGAAGCCCATGCCTTCGGATACCATGACCCGAAACGCGGCCCGGTGCCTTTCAAAGAGCCACTGCCCTATACAAGGTGCGAAGGGTCTCACAAGCCAAGGAGGACGCCATTTCCAAGGTAATATTTAACGATGAGGAATTGGATGTTGAGGTCGGTCAGAACCTGCTGACGCCCGCTCGACGACGCGGCCTGCATGTGTGGTTTCTTTGTGACGGCAGAGGACTTTGCCAGACTTGCCAGTGTCGAGTCCTCTCCGGGGCTGACAATCTCAACCAGCCCACCAAAATAGAGGTCGATACCATCTCTGAATCGCGCCGCCGGAACGGCTTCCGGCTGGCCTGCCAGACTTCACTGGCACGCCAAGGAGATGTCGGCATCATCAGCCTTGCCGAGCAAATGCGGCGTCAGGCCGCTGAATTTATGACATTCCAGCGGGGTACCGACTTCACCGGCAGCGTCACTGACCTTTTGAACGATTTGGCCGGATTTGCCGCCGACCTGGCCGGCGGACTGCCGAGCATCGCGCAGAGCATCATTCCACAATTGATCGATGCGCCGCCAAGCCTGGGCGGCGTCTGGGATTATTTGCGCGACGGACAGCACGTCATGGGGCGTGTCCTGTCCAATCCCCTTACCACCGGGAAAAAATGAAGGCTCCGTGACAGCCTCCCTCATTTCAGACTTCCACCATCACAGCAACTAAAATTGTTGTAAGATGGGCCCGTCTCGCAGAAGCATTCACCACTTCACACGGCTCGGAGGGAGATCATGGGAGAAACGATTCGCAAAGTCGATTACTACTACATCGAAACGCCGAATAAGCCGGGAGAGGGCGCCAAGGTGCTTGCCGCACTCCGGGACGCGGGCGTGAACCTGCTTGCCTTCTCGGGATTTCCGAGCGGTAGAAAGGCTCAGCTCGACTTCATGCCGGAGGATCCAGTCGCATTCAAGAACGCCGCAAAAAAGAACGGGCTCAAGCTTAGCACGAAAAAGTCAGGCTTTTTGATTCAGGGAGAAGACCGGATG